>JBJTTJ010000037.1:0-31476 GCA_046080125.1 Cuspidothrix sp. | reverse complement strand
TCTAGAGCAGGGAACTAGCTACGCATCCTCTGGTAGGTCTTTAACTCTTACCTCTAACGTAGTTCGGTTAAGAACTGAGTCTGGTCAACTAGGCTTTTACAAGCCCTCACTTACCCGAAGGGAAGTGATGGGTGGTTGACTTATTTGGCCCCAGAATTTAATCTTAATTTTATCACTACTCTCAATATCCCCAACTTCCCAAAGAAGTCGGGGATTCTGAATCTTAACTGTTATAATTAGGAGATTCAGCTTTAGCAATTACAGGATTAGGAAGAGGTGGGGGTGTGGGGATTTTCGATTCTAGATGGGTTTTGCTATTAGTTTGATTCAAAAGAATCATAGACAACAAACCATCTGCTAAACCATTATTGCTGCCATTATTACCACCAACAATGATATCAGGAATAATGCGGACGTTGCGATCGCCCACAATTTGCATTAACTGCATCGCTGTGTAACCTTGTAAACCCAAAGCTTTCGCACCTGTACTATATGTTTCCGCTCTTGCATTACCTGTGGCCAAAATACCTTCAGCTTCAGCTAAATCTCTAAGCTTAGTAGCTTCAGCTTCCCCATTGGCTTCTTTAATGGCAGCTTGAGATTTTAATTCCGCTATCTGTACATTCTGTTCTGCTTTTACCATTTCCTCCTGAATATCAGCTAAAGCAGTCTCTCTCACCAACATTTGACGCTGATTTTCTGCCATTTGCTGCACTTCATAGGTTTTTCGTTGTTCTTCCGCAATTTTACGTTCTGTCAACGTATGCATCAATTCATCCGGAGGCGTAATTAAACCAATTAAAGAATCTACAGCCTGTACATCATAAGCCCGCAATGCAGTTTTAACATACTCAGATGCTTCCACTTGCCGCTCACTTCGGGCAATCAAAAAATCTAAAATCGTGTATTCTTGAGCAGAGTTACGGAAATAATTACCCACAATTGGTCGTAAAACTTGGTCAATAACATTTTGCATTGAACCCAACCGGGAAATTACTTTTGGTGCATCTGAAGCACCAATGTGAATAATTTGGAATACCTCTAAATCAAAGCTGAAACCGTCAAATGACAGAAGTTTTAAAGCCCTTAAATTTGCATCATAACCGTGTTGTCCACTAATTCTATCAGTAAAATTTAGGACAATGTTAGTTGTGGGCACTAACTCAACTTTCATTACCTTAGTGTTGAGTGGGTGTTTACCAGGATATAATGGTTCTACCCAAACTCCTTTGTTTCCTTGATTTACCAAATTACCATGAGTGAAGGATGCTCCGCTCACATCTTCCTGGTCTTCCCCTACAAAAGAAATGACCACACCCACATAACCGATGGGAATTTGGGTCATGGGTACTTGTTCAATATTGACAAACCAAGGGTTAAGATTCCAAGACCCCGATAACAATACCTGTTCTTGTAAACCTCGCTGTCCCCCAGCATCAATGAATTTTTGACCATTCTGGAAATTATTATGACCAACAATGACTCGTCCAGCAATTTCACCTGGGGCAATTGGTAAACCATCTAAAGTGGTGACAATTCCCACCTTTTCTGGTTCTATTTCATAGATATACAATTGTTCTGGCCGCATACCGTGACTACTAGCATTGGTAGATGTAATAACTTTAAACAATGCAGTATTGATACGGTAAGTACCAGCAGTCAGGAAACTCATTTGTCGGCCTTTTTCCCCACCACGAGTTAAGAATTTCCGCCCATCTTGGAAATTATCACATTCAACAATTTTGCCTAAAATCCTTTCTGGTGGGTTAGAAGCACCATCCGCAGCAACAATTAAAGCAATTTGACCCTGGGGAACAACTACAACTGATTCTTTTTTAACTGCATATTGCCAAGGCCAATAACCCCAATGCCAACCAGGAGCTAGGGTATCAGCTTGTAAACCCGCTTCACTATTAAGGGCAATTAATCTACCTGCGGGTAGTCCTTTTCCAGATAGGGTGAATTTTTTGACAACTATGCCAACTTCTCGTTCACCGATAACTACTAACCCACCAAAAAAGAAACAACCACCAATAAGGATGGTAGGAATAATAATTAAAGGTTCAATCCCCATTGTTTGATACGGAATTGGCCGACTTACAGACTGAGTAAGGACTGGTTGGTACGGACTGGGGGGAATTGATACAGAAGTTAATTCTTTTGCTGCTAGTGTTTTTGTTAGGGTCGTATTGGCTGTATTAATACCACCTGTTAAGGTTAAGGCCGCAATTGCAGATGCAGCCAAGCGGAATAGTTTATTGTGTTTACTTTTACCGAGGGAAAACCGAATGCTTTTCATATATTTGCCTTTTTGGGCAACTAATTTGTCCAATTTATCATTTCATCTGCGGGTAGGGATTTTTCTTAAACTTAATGTAATTTTTGATTAATTAAGATTTATTAAAAAATATTACAATACATTGATTACTTTTTAGGAGTCCTATATATAGAACTATGCACTTGGGTGAGATACATCATAAGTCCCTGCTTCGCTTGCGGGGAGGGGTTGGGGTTTTTGTATTTTACTCAACTGAGAACCGCTATAAAAATTTGCATGATGGAAAAACCACCATGCAAAATCAAATTATTAAATAATTCAAACTTTACACCAAACCGCCGGCAGCTTGAAAACGAGCGCGGGCACGTTTAAATGCCTGTTCTGCTTGTAATTGTGCTTTCCGGTCATTCGCGTCAACTTGATTTAAGCCAGACTGTGCGGCGTTAAAAGCAGTGCGGGCTTCTTCTAGGTTAATTTTGTCGCCACGTTCAGCACTATTGACGAGAATTGTTACCTCATCTTGATCAACTTCTGCAAAACCGCCTGAAAGAGCGATCGCTTGCCAACTAGCATTTTTACTCGCACGAACACGCATTACACCTATAGCTAATGCTGTCAACATGGGAGCGTGTCCACTGAGAACACCTAACTGACCAGTGGCACTGGGGAGAATCACTTCGTCAGCTTGGGCATCCCAAACGGTTTTATCTGGGGAAATTACACGAACGGTTAATGTCATTTGTCAGTTGTCCTTTGTGAGTTGTCAGTTGTCAGTTATTGCTTGTCAGTTGTCAGTTGCAAAAAACCACTGACTACTGACCAATGACCAATGACTAACCTTTCAACTTTTCAGCTTTAGCGATCGCTTCGTTGATATCGCCCACCAAATAGAAAGCTTGTTCTGGTAAAGCATCCAACTCACCAGCAAGAATTTTTTGGAATCCTTTGATGGTGTCCTCCAATTTCACATACTTACCCGGAGAACCAGTAAATACTTCAGCCACGAAGAAGGGTTGAGACAAGAACCGTTCTATCTTCCGAGCTCGTGCTACCGTCAAACGGTCATCTTCAGACAATTCATCTAAACCTAAAATTGCAATGATATCTTGCAATTCTTTGTACCGTTGTAGGGTTGATTGTACAGCACGGGCAGTGTTGTAGTGTTCATCACCAACGATGTTTGGTTGTAACATGGTGGAGGTAGAACCCAAAGGATCAACCGCAGGATAGATACCTTTAGCAGCCAAACCACGGGACAATACTGTTGTACCGTCTAAGTGAGCGAAGGTGGTTGCAGGTGCAGGATCGGTCAAGTCATCCGCAGGTACATATACAGCTTGAATAGAAGTAATCGAACCTTCAGTGGTAGAAGTAATCCGTTCTTGTAAAGCACCTACGTCTGTACCCAAGGTAGGTTGATATCCTACCGCAGAAGGCATCCGTCCCAACAACGCAGATACTTCAGATCCAGCTTGTACGAACCGGAAAATGTTGTCAACAAACAACAGTACGTCTTGCTTGTTCACATCACGGAAGTATTCAGCCATTGTCAAACCAGACAAACCAACCCGCATTCTAGCTCCGGGTGGTTCGTTCATTTGACCATAAACTAGAGCAATTTTCGATTCGTTGAGGTTATCTTTGTTGATTACCCCAGATTCAATCATTTCGTTGTAGAGGTCATTACCTTCCCGTGTGCGTTCACCCACACCCGCAAATACAGACACACCACCGTGTTGGGTAGCGATGTTGTTGATCAATTCCATCATAATTACGGTTTTACCAACACCCGCACCGCCGAATAAACCAATCTTGCCACCACGACGATAGGGAGTTAACAAGTCCACAACTTTAATCCCAGTTTCAAACACAGAAGGCTTGGTTTCCAAGTCTGTGAGTTGGGGAGCGTCACGGTGAATAGGCAAAGTCTCTGTGTTATTTACAGGACCTTGATTGTCTACGGGTTGGCCTAAAACGTTGAAAATCCTACCTAAAGTGGCTTTACCAACAGGTACGTTAATAGGTGCGCCAGTATCAACAACTTCTAAACCACGAACTAAACCATCAGTTGTACTCATCGCAACCGCCCGAACTTGGTTGTCGCCTAGCAATTGCTGTACCTCAACAGTCAAGCTGAGAGTTTGCCCAGCTTCATTAATACCTTTGATGGTCAGGGCGTTGTAGATTTGGGGTAATTTACCGCCAGGAAACTTAACGTCTACAACGGGGCCAATGACTTGGGTAATGTAACCTATGTTTGTTTTTTCTACGGTGGTGACCATGCTGCGCCTAATTGATGGAAGCTATTTTTGAGAGTTGGTCTTTACAGACCTGTGATCAAGCAATATCATTTTTTAGGTTAGCATTGAATGACCCCTTCTTTGCCTTAAATTCATTATTAAGAGGAGATCCCCGATTTTGTGAAAATCCTAGAATGGCAAAATAAATTACTTTTACAAAAAAAGCCCAAAAAGAGAGTATTGGGGGTTGACAAAGGATTTTGCTTTTGATATAATAAATCTGACAAGGAAGAACTATCTCTAAATAAATATAAATGACTCAGTGGGGATTTAGCACTGCTAAACCTATACGTGTATATGATTGCACTGATCTTGTCAAAACCCAACTCTTATCCTTTAGCACTATATCAAAAGTAAAAATACTAATTTATCTAAGAGGATGTTTTAAAGGTCAAAAATAAATCTCATAGTTAGGAGAGGGAATAGCTAACAGGTAAGGTTTACAGAGATTTTTTCTTCAATAACTATGTGCAATTAATTTTGCCTGGGTACTTATCAAATATTTTTTAAGGGTAGTAAATATTACGACAAACTACTCTTCTTTTCAAGCACTGTCTAAATTCACTATAAAAAACTCATTAATTCTGATGCAAATTCCACCATTTTTCAGCTTGTTCATGAATAGACTGCAATTCCTCTGAAGAGATTTTGTCCAGATGTTTTAACATTAAACTCATTCGTCCTTGAGTTTGTAACTTTTCCTTATGTCTAGCTAAAAAATCCCAATAAAAGAAGTTGAACGGACAGGCATTTTCACCTATCCTTCCCTTGTGACTGTAAACACAACCTTTACAATAATCACTCATCTTATTAATATAGTTAGCAGAAGCAGCATAAGGTTTAGATGCCAATATGCCTCCATCTGCAAATAAACCCATACCAATAACATTAGTTTGCATCACCCAATCATAACCATCAATAAATACCGCATGAAACCAATTTTCCACAGCTTGGGGAGAAATTCCCGCAATTAAAGCAAAGTTACTCAATACCATTAATCGTTGGATATGATGGGCATAACCTATACTTTTTATCTGTATCATAATCTGGTGCAAACAATTCATTTTGGTTTCACCATTCCAGAAAAATTCCGGTAATGGTTGCGTATGTGCAAACCAATTTTTTTCTGCATATTCTGTATCTACAAAATGATAAATACCATACATATATTCTCTCCAACCTAATACTTGACGAATAAAACCTTCTACACTATTTAAAGGTAATTGCTGTTGTTTATATGCAATTTCAGCAGCTTGAATTACTTCCAAAGGTTGGAGTAAACCAATATTCAAATAAGGAGAAATTAATGCGTGCCACATCGTTTGTTCTCCAGTAATCATTGCATCTTGATAAGTACCAAAATCTGGTAAACGATGCTGAATAAATGACTTTAATACCTGAAGCGCTTGTTGACGATTTACTCCCCAATAAAAAGGTTCTATTTCTCCATAAGTTAAATGAGAAAGTGAGTTAACTTTCTCTATCACATCAATAGTAATTGCATCTGGTGTAAACCAATTAGCTGGAGGTGGATGTAATTTTCCTTTAGGTGGTTGACGATTTTCTTTATCTAAATTCCACTTTCCTCCAATTGGTTGTTTATCTTCCATTAAAATTTGAAAACGTCGTCTTCCTTCTCGATAAAAATCCTCCATTAACAGACGTTTACGACTTTTAGCCCAATTAGTAAATTCTGTGGTACTCCATAAAAATTGATTATTAGGAATTAAGGTAATTGCACAAGGTAATTGTAAATTTTGAATTATTTGGGTAAATGGTTTATCATTTGGTATCATTACCCGCAATTCGGTAATTTGATTAATTTTAATCCATTCTTTTAGCGCTGTTTGAAAATCTGTGGCTATTTTGTATGTAACTACATATTGTAATTGTGCTAATTCTTCAGCAAAATGGCGCATTGCTGACCAAATTAACACTAATTTTTGGCGATGATATGGTCTAATTTTAATATGATTTAATGATTCAATGAAAATTACAGGTGTATTTGTCTGATGATGACAACTTTTTAAGGCTGATTGTTGTAAAGAAAGTTGATCCCCTAATATCCAAATTCCAATCATAGGTAATTTTATATTTTCGGTGAATTTATGTTTTTTGATTTTGGGACTTAAATCTCCCGGCAATAAATTCTCTTTTTTCTAAATGTTTAGTTTTGCGTTTAGTAACTCTTTCTCTCCACATTTGAAAACTAGATAATTTCATTTCCCTTCTCATGAGGGCAATTACTTGTTTTTCTAAAAGTCCAAATTGTTTTTCTATGACATCAAATGGTGTTCTATCTTCCCAAGCCATTTCGATGATCCTATCTATGGTTTCCCTATCTAAGTCAGGTAGTTTCATACTTTGAGGATTTGAATGAAAATTTCACAATATTGATCATACTATAGCAATCCTCAATAAGATGCAAATAACTCTTTTTTTCTTACTCTGCCTTTGTATAGTCTTGTCGGGGTGCGCTGTCTATTCGTTTATTTACTTAGCAACTTTTCGCTGTAATACTCAGCTTGAGGATAGACGCTAATAATGGTATTACCAACTTCAAAAAATGTTCCTGCTTGTTCATGTCTTGAAAATTGCAAACGAGGATACTTAATTGCTAACTCATCAGCATTTATCCCCTTCGCTGCTATTTTATTCGGTAAAAGTCCTGTTGTCCCAATGTAAAATACCATAGGAGAAATATTAGTTTGATAAATTTCCTGCATATCAGCAGCTAATTTTTGGTAAGCTGTGGTCATTGCTGTGATTAAATCGTCTTTATTTACAGATTTACCTGCCTGTTGAGAATATAATAATAACGGTAAACTATGTCCACCAACTTGGTTAAGCATTGCACCAACTTTGCCATTAATCTTAATGCCAAGAAAATCGTCAAAAATCGGTTTCATTAAATCATCAACTGGGGTTAATTTCATTCTTTTGGAAATTGCTTTTTGTCTGACAGCAATATTGGGGTTAAATACTATGTCCCAAGTTGGTTTGCTGAAAATTTCCCCGGTTTCTTGATCGTAAACTTCATATCTCCTGGCTAAAAATTGGTTGGCAGAGTATAATTTACCTAAATTCAGAATATCATGACTACCAAATTCAATTTTATAACTGATATGGGTATCAATCCTATCTGTATATTCTGGAGTTGTGGGAAAATTTAGATAGAGGTTTTTTGACAAATAATGCTGTTTTAATTCCTCAATTTGCGGATTCATAAATACATCGGATTGATGGCGTAAACAAGCAGCTAAAATACTGGCAATAACCTTGATTTCTGCTAATTGATTAAATAAACCGTCTAGATTAGCAAAGTTGATATTGGCAGGAACTAAGGGCAAATTCTCTAACTCAATTGTGTACTCTACTCGAAAATCAAATTTATCAGCTATGATTACTCCTTGAGAATGCAATAAATCAAAGACTTTTTTGTTGCTCGTTTTGATATTTAACCTAGAAATATTAAGTTTTGCATCTTTGACAATGGTATAATTATTGAAGTTATCTAAATCGTTTGTTAGTAACCCAGCTATTTCGATCATCGGTGTCTGATCTTCAGATTTGACTAGCTTTACTTTCCGTTTAATCAACATATTAATAGTTGCGGTATTCCGATTTATCGTAAATACACCCATTTGCACAAAATCACTAGGATAAATATTTTCTGTTTTTAACCAAGGATTACTCAAATTACCATTGGTGTCTCTCACACCTCGGACTCTTTTAATACCAGTTCTGTGGTAATCTGCTTTTAATTTCTGCAAATTTAAAATGATATGATCACGATGTTGAGTTAAAATTTTAATCAATTCTAACAAGGAAATTTTGTGATTTATTTCTGACATGATAAACCCCTTCTATCTGCAATTCATGTTTGTAATTGAATATCTATGTAAGGATTTAAAGCAGCGATAAGATCCCCGATTTCTGTTATCAGTTCCAGTCCCTCTAAATTGGCAAATTAGTTTATCTCTTGATTCTTCTAACTATTTATATAGTACAATAATACTATGAAAATGTCAAGCGGATGCTAAAATGATGTTAGAACTATTATGTTAAGACTTATTCCCGGTGATGAAAGTGCTGCGGTGAAAACTGATATATTGAAGATTCTGTTACTTTATTCAAGTCTCCTATGTCTTTTGTACCGTTACATATTCATAGTGATTACAGTTTGCTGGATGGCGCTAGTCAACTACCAGAGTTAGTAGATCAGGCGATCGCCCTAGGAATGAAAGCGATCGCATTAACAGATCATGGTGTCATGTATGGTGCAGTTGAACTAATTAAAATCTGCCGTAGTAAAACCATTAAGCCAATTATTGGCAATGAAATGTATATTATTAATGGTGAAATTGATAAGCAAGAACGTCGTCCTAAATATCATCAGGTTGTTCTAGCTAAAAACACCAAAGGTTATAAAAACTTAGTTAAAATTACCACCATCTCCCATCTTCAAGGTGTACAAGGTAAAGGCATTTTTTCCCGTCCTTGTATTAACAAAGATCTACTCAAACAATATAGCGAAGGTTTGATTATCACCAGCGCTTGTTTAGGAGGAGAAATTCCCCAAGCAATTCTTAGTAACAGACCAGATGCAGCCAGAAAAATCGCTAAATGGTATCAAGAAGTATTTGGGGAAGATTTCTATTTAGAAATACAAGATCATGGTTCACAAGAAGATAGAATCGTCAATGTAGAAATAATCAAAATTGCTCAAGAATTAGGCATTAAATTTATCGCTACCAATGACTCCCATTTTATCTCCTGTTTTGATGTAGAATCCCATGATGCCTTACTATGTATTCAAACAGGTAAACTCATTAGTGAAGATAATCGGATGCGGTATTCTGGGACAGAATATCTCAAATCTGCTGAAGAAATGCAGCAACTATTTCGTGATCATTTACCCGATGATATTATTGCTGAAGCCATAGCCACAACCGCAGAAATTGCCGATAAAGTTGAACCCTATCACATCATGGGTGATCCCCAAATTCCTACACCCACAATCCCTTCAGGACATACAGCAGATAACTATGCAGAAGAAGTGGCATGGCAAGGACTTTTAGAAAGATTAAATCGCAAATCTCGCAACGAAGTAGATCCAGTCTACAAAGAAAGATTAGAATATGAATTGAAAATGATTCAACAGATGGGATTTTCTACTTACTTTTTAGTGGTGTGGGACTACATCAAATTTGCGCGAGATCATAATATTCCAGTCGGACCAGGAAGAGGTTCTGCGGCTGGTTCTTTAGTCGCCTATGCCATGAAAATTACGAATATTGACCCCGTACATCATGGCTTACTCTTTGAAAGATTTCTCAATCCTGAACGTAAATCAATGCCGGATATTGATACGGATTTCTGCATTGATAAACGCGATCAAGTTATTGATTATGTTACTCAAAAATACGGTGTTGATCGAGTTGCCCAAATTATCACTTTTAACCGTCTCACCTCGAAAGCAGTACTAAAAGATGTGGCCAGAGTATTAGATATTCCCTACGGTGAATCTGACAAAATGGCGAAAATGATTCCTGTCGTTCGGGGTAAACCAACAAAATTAAAAGTGATGATTTCTGATGAAACCCCTGAACCAGAATTTAAAGCCAAATATGATCATGACCCCACTGTTCGTCACTGGATTGATATGGCTATGCGAATTGAAGGTACTAACAAAACCTTTGGTGTTCATGCTGCTGGTGTCGTTATTTCCGCAGAACCATTAGATGAACTTGTTCCCCTACAACGTAATAATGATGGCTCTGTAATTACCCAATATTTTATGGAAGATTTAGAATCATTGGGATTATTAAAAATGGACTTTTTGGGTTTGCGGAATTTAACCCTTATTCAAAAAACTATTGATTTAATTCAACAAAGTCAAAACCATCGAATTGATCCTGATGAAATTACACGACAGGAAAGAAAAGCACAAAAAATATTAGCTAAAGGTGAACATACCAGCTTACCTCAAGATGTCGCTAAAGCTTATTCCCTATTAGAAGCAGGTGATTTAGAAGGCATATTTCAATTAGAATCCTCTGGGATGAAACAAATAGTCCGAGATTTAAAACCTTCCAATATTGAAGATATTTCCTCTATTCTTGCACTTTATCGCCCCGGTCCACTGGATGCAGGATTAATTCCTAAATTTATTAATCGTAAACATGGACGCGAAGAAATTGAATATGATAGTCAAATTTTACAACCTATCTTAAATGAAACCTATGGTATCATGGTATATCAGGAGCAAATTATGAAAATTGCCCAAGATATGGCTGGTTATAGCTTAGGACAAGCTGATTTACTCCGTCGTGCTATGGGTAAAAAGAAAGTATCCGAAATGGAGAAACAAAAGGAAAAATTTATTGATGGTTCAACAAAAAATGGTGTAAAAACCCAAGTCGCTGAACATTTATTTGGGGATATGTTAAAGTTTGCCGAATACTGTTTAAGTTACGAAACGCAGATTTTAACCGTTGAATATGGATTTTTAGAAATTGGGGAAATTGTCGAAAAACAAATTCAATGTCGGGTGTATACAGTTGATAGTAATGGTATACTTTATACTCAGCCTATCGCCCAATGGCATCATCGGGGACAGCAAAAAGTCTATGAATACTTGTTGGAAAATGGGGCAATTATTCGCGCTACCAAAGACCATAAATTCATGACTCAAGAGGGGAAAATGTTACCTATTGATGAAATTTTTACCCAAGGCCTAGATTTATTGCAATTAGCAGATTTATAGCAGATCTGTAGATTTGTAGGTTGGGTAGAGCCACAGCGAAACCTAACATTAATATCATCAGAATACTTTTATTGTAGTCTATTATTTTTCTGAATCAGGATATCCAAGATGTTGAACTTGACTATTTATGTTTAAAACCGCTTAAAATGAGCGCGAAAAGTTTTTTTACCCCTTGACACTTCCTCAAAGGTCTGTTATCATGAAATTGATGAGGAAGAACTATCTTGTGTGCATAAACTAAACAAGTCAAAGCAAATATTAATTGTGCTTATAAATATTGATAAACTTAATAAGTTGAGTAGAGTAACAGCGAAACCCAACGTTATTACATAATCTTAAATCAAAATGTTCAGAATTTAAAAAAGTTGAAACTTTGGGTGAGGTAAATCACCCTAACTTTCCTATCTACAACCTAAACTATCCCGGGTAGAAATACCTGTTACTGGATTAACACCATCCGCTCTTTTACATAGTAGCGATACTTGATAACGATCAATAATTGCGTCTGTAAAATCAGCACCAGTGATATCAGCATCATAAAAGCGACTGCGGGTTAAAGTCGCTCCCGTAAAAATTGCATTTCTGAGATTAGCACCATCCAATGTGACACGATCAACTAAAGCATCCCTTAAATTAGCAGATTCCAAATTGGCTTTTAATAACACACCTTTAGTCAAAATTGCATTAGTTAAATTTGTACCTTGAAAATTTGTACCTCGCATTTCTGCTGATACAAAAGTCGCACCAACTAACTTAGTATGGGAAAAATCTCGGTTTTCTAAACTGGCATTATTGTAATTAATCGTATTAGCCTGAGCTAAAACTGATTCAGAATTGATAATTAGTAAAAATCCTACTCCAATCACAATTAATATTAAACTCAAAAGCTTTAAGAAATTCTTGTTCATAAATTTGTTAATTGTCAGTCGTTATTTACTTATTAGTTGTCAGTTTTTGGTTGTCATTAGTTATTTTTCAACGGTATACACTTGCTTGAAATACATCTGTAACAGTTGCTATAACAACGGACAACTTACAACTGACAACTGACTACTCACTATTTCCAATCCTTACCAATACGAATGGTCAGATCAGATTCTAAGTCCCCATTTCCCGAAACTTCAATCTCTCCTAAACCTAGAACTTCTCGCAACTCAATTCCCGGTTGTCGGTTGCCCTTTTGGACAATGATCTGGGTTTGTCGTTGGGTATCTGGCCAGTCAGCAATAGCGTAAACATTAGTAAACCCTTTTTGTTTAAGACGGGTAATTACTTTTTCCGTTAACTGGGGTTGATTAGTCGTATTCTGAACAGCAACTCTACGAATAGACACTGGCCGATTATCTGATTTCAGACTAGCTAAGTCTACACCAACATAATCATTTAATAAGCTTTGTTGACCAGTCATATTCAGCCAATAGCTATTGGAATCTTGACTAAATTTGCTAAAAGTACCAGGTAACATAGCTATTTGGAAATTATCCCGTTCTACATTGACGGAAAAATTAGCCAAGGCCATCATTTCTTCCATCCTGAGATTAGTATCAAAATACTTTCTCATAATACGAGTCAATTGGGGCAATCTCGGCAAAACAGTAGGACTATTAAGACGTTGCAATAGAGAAGTTATAAGTGCTTGTTGTCGTTGAACTCTGGGTAAATCTCCCATACCTTCTTGGCGAAAGCGGACAAATTGTTCTGCCTGCTCACCGTTAAGACTTTGCCAACCAGCGACTAAATTGACCCCAAAGCCACCGGTCTGATCTTGATAATTCATGGTTTCAGGCACAAATACATCTACCCCACCCAACTGACCCACTAATTCCCGAAATCCCCTAGTCGAAATTCGGATATAACGATCTATGGGGGCATTACTGAGACTGCGGCTGACTACTCGTGCCGCTAAAACTGGCCCACCTTTAGCGTTAGCTTCTGATACCTTAGTCAATCCCTGTTCAGGGATGGCGATCATTGTCCCCCTGGGAATTGAGAGGACACGAATAGATTTATCACTAGGATTTAATCTAACCAGCATCATGGTGTCGCTACTACCAGCAAAACTTTCTGGTGAACCTTCTATAGTCCCTGGAACTGGTTCAATACCCATAATTAAAATGTTCATGGGTCTTGACAGTTTATACTGGGAAAGCTTAGTCCATAAATCTCTGGGCGCTTTTACTTGATCTTGTCTGTTAGCACCAAATTCATCGTCTTTCGCTTGGTCTAGGTTGCTCCATAGTGGAGTCCATAATGCTAAACTTGATGCCAGTAAACCAGATAAAATTATACTTAGAACAACAGTTAATACCCACAGCAACCAGCGAGGAACTGTTAATCCTAAACGATCATAGAGTTCCTTGGGAATAGCACCCACGGATTCAACTACATTCAGGGACGATCGATCCGACGGTTTTGCTTTAACTGGGGAATTGGCAACTGAAATTTTTGCCTGTGATCCTTGATGTTCTGACTGCTGAACCGGTGGCTGTTTCACCTCCAGTTCTGAGGTTGCTACTTGTTGAGGTGTTACCTGGTTTTCTGACCATTGAATTTGTTTAATCACAATTTTCTCCCCACTCAACCACTCCTTAAAGGTATGTTAATACAAGGTACAAATACTCGAAGCTAATACGGCAGAAGGCAGGAGCCAGGAGGTGAAACACAGTCGCTATTTGATAGCCTACCTTGGACTAAGCCATGTTTCGGTTTTCAGTCTGTACTTCATTTACCTCGAAACCGCTCTACTAACTATGAAATTTTAGATTGAAGCAACACCAATGAGATGTTTTTTCGGTGAAGTCTGAACCAGCAAACAGCTAAGAGGCAATAGAAAAACATTTGCTTCAAAAAAAAGTGATACACCAATATACTCTTAACTTCTGCTATGTGTAATCCTTACCACATTTTTTACTAGTATCCCCGGCAACAATCTAAAATGAGAGAAATGAACACTTGTATTGTTTTGAATTAAGCGTGTATGCGAACATGAATAATTTATTTTTTCCTGTGATTTTGGCCGGCGGAAAGGGTGAACGTTTTTGGCCTTTAAGCCGACTAGACCGACCCAAGCAATTTCTAAGCTTTGATGGTAGCTCTAGAAGTTTATTGCAAGCAACTGCTGATAGACTATTAATACTGGCCGGAGGCTGGGAAAACCTTTGGGTAATCACTTCTAGTTCGATCTCCCAGGGGGTAAGAGAACAATTGCCCAATTTGCCAACATCAAATTTACTCATTGAATCACAAGGACGAGATACCGCCGCCGCCGTTGCTTGGACAAGTTTGGAAATTCAAAAACGTTACGGGGAAGACGCTCTTATTGGCTTTTTCCCCGCCGATCACTGGATTGATGATACAGGAGTATTTGCCAAAAGTTTGGCTGCTGCCACTGATTTAGCAACTGCTAAAGCCGCAATTGTCACCCTGGGAATAACACCTAATTTCCCATCAACTGGTTATGGTTATATTCAACAAGGTGAAAAAGTAGGTATTTTTAAGGGCTTGCCCGCATATCATGTTAACCGTTTTACTGAAAAGCCTAACGGGGAAACGGCAGCATCTTTTTTGGCAACGGGTGGCTTTAGCTGGAATAGTGGTATATTTGTCTTCCGAGCAGGTGTTATTTTACAAGAATTACGCACCCATGCACCAGATATTATTGAACCTTTGGCTGCACAAGGCCCTGATATTTACCCCCAGTTACCTAAAAAAAGCATAGATTACGCTCTGATGGAAAAAACAAGTCTAGCTTATGTTTTACCTGTGTCATTCCCATGGGATGATCTGGGTGATTGGAATGCTCTTGAACGCTTACTCAAGCACAAAGATCATCCCAATGTCGAACTTGCTACCCACCTGGGTCTGGATACTCAAGGTGCAATTGTTTATGCCTCCAATCCTGATGATGTCATTGTTACTATTGGCCTAGAAGATGTGGTGATTGTCCGCGATCGCAATGTCACTCTAGTAGTTAAAAAAGACCGCACCCAGCAAATTAAGCAGATTCTCAAAACTTTACAAGATGATGGTCGCTTTACTGACCTTTTGTAAAATTTAAAACCTTTGGTAGATGGCTCAAACTGTCGTTACTCATTATAACTATACTGTTGATGGTATTTTGTGACAGTATATGTCAATTAACAAATTTGAGCCCTTTTTTTTTGGGGATCATCATCAAACTTTATTATTGCTCAACAATAACAGAATATTTCTCACTCCAGAGGATGGTCAGAGGAAAAAATTTTTTATTTTTTCCCCCAACTCCCTGACTCCTCACTCTTCTCACACCCTTTTGCCTCCTGTCTGCCTACACAAATGATTTCACGAATCAAATCGGATTCCTATATGTCAATTATTATTGCAAACAATCTCAGTAAATCATACTCGGTAGCGATTAAAGATCCGGGAATAAAGGGAACTATTAGCCATTTTTTTCGCCGCACTTATCGCAATATTACAGCAGTTGAAGATGTTTCTTTCACTATTGAACCAGGGGAAATGGTCGGTTTTTTAGGCCCTAATGGTGCAGGTAAAACCACTACTCTAAAAATGCTCACAGGCTTAATACACCCCTCCCATGGTACAGTTAAAGTGGGCGGATTCACTCCTTTTAAGCGTCAAGAAGCATTTCTACAAAAAATTACCTTGGTCATGGGACAAAAACAGCAATTAATTTGGGATTTACCCGCCCTCGATTCTTTAAGAATTAACGCCGCAGTCTATAATCTTTCTGATCAGGAATTTCAGCGTCGAGTTGGGGAACTAATAGAAATGCTCTCTTTAGCAGGTAAATTAACCCAACCTGTACGAAAATTATCGCTGGGTGAACGGATGAAAGCTGAACTATTAGCAGCACTTTTACACCGTCCCCAAGTTTTATTTCTAGATGAACCAACTTTAGGTTTAGATATCAATGCTCAGGTGGGAGTACGGGATTTCTTAAAGGAATATAATCAGCTATATCAAGCAACTATCTTACTAACAAGTCACTACATGGCAGATATTACGGCTCTATGTCAAAGGGTGTTATTAATTCATCATGGAAAACTTATGTATGATGGGGAATTAAATGGATTATTAGCAACTTTTTCTCCCTATCGGGAAATTTATGTCGAGTTAGGTCAACCATTACCACTAGCAAATCTGAAAACCTATGGTGATGTACAAATGCTGGAAGGAAGATCAGTCAGATTCATTGTTCAACAAGAAGCAATGACACGAACTGTTTCTGAAATTTTAGCTAATCTGGATGTGGTGGATTTAACTGTAAAAGAACTACCAGTAGAAGAGGTAATTGGTAGAGTTTTTAAAACGGGATTTAACAACTAATACCTATGAAAAAAAATCTCAAGCAGTTCTTCACTTTACTCTCTGTACACTATGCCTATCTGCTAGAATACAGATCAGAACTATTATTATGGGTGTTAGCTGGATCTTTACCAATTATCATGATGGGTATTTGGGATCAAGCCTCTAAAAGTGGTAAATTCCCCTTTAGCTCGATAGATTTTATACGATATTTTTTCGCCGTTTTTCTGTCTAGACAAATGACTACCGCTTGGGTAATTTATGATTTTGAAAAAGAAGTATTGGAAGGTAAACTATCACTAAAATTATTACAAACTATAGATCCTGTCTGGCATCATATCACTATCCATCTGAGCGAAAAATTAGCCAGAATCCCTTTTGTATTAATGGTATCAATATTATTTTTTGTCCTCTATCCCCAAGCAATATGGTTGCCAAGTCTAGCTAATATATTATTATTTATACTGGCGCTAACTATGGCTTTCTCTTTAAGATTTATCATACAATATACTTTTGCTATGTTTGCATTTTGGACAGAAAGAACAGCAGCTTTGGAAAATTTATGGCTGTTGTTTTTTATATTTTTATCAGGTTTAATCGCTCCTTTAGATGTTTTTCCCCAGTCGATCAGAACCCTAGCTATGCTAACACCTTTTCCCTACATAATTAATTTTCCAGCTAGTATTTTGGTAGGACTGCCAGTAAATTTACATGGAGGATTTTTGTCAATTTTAGGCTGGTTTTTCATATTTTTAGGCGCTAATCGTCTACTATGGCGTATGGGTTTAAAACACTATTCAGGTATGGGCGCTTGAATAATTTCATAATTTATGTTCATACCCAGATCCCCGACTTCATTGTTTTTAAATAGTAAGGGTAAGTACAATATGGTTAATTAGATCCTAATTGATTGATGAACTATTATGAAATCCTGCTGAAAAATATGGCTGAGATGACAAACTCCGATATTAGACCCACCTTGCTACCAACTGGGGAAATTTTGTTTTATGTTTGTTCATGACACAAGCCGTCTAGACTGCATAAATGTTAGGATTGCCACAGAGTGAGAATCGCGCAAGAGAAGGAAAAAAAACTGAATGGCAGAATTTGAAAAGTCAATATCCTTTGATGGACGGGATATTCGACTAACGGTTGGCCTACTGGCCCCCCAAGCAGGTGGGTCGGTGTTGATACAATCAGGTGATACAACTGTTTTAGTAACAGCGACAAGATCAGCCGCTAGAGAGGGCGTTGATTTTTTGCCTCTGACCGTGGATTATGAAGAAAGACTATATGCGGCAGGCAGAATTCCCGGAGGAATTATGCGTCGGGAAGGTCGTCCACCGGAAAAGGCAATTCTTACCAGTCGTCTGATTGATCGTCCCCTTCGTCCTTTATTTCCTTCATGGTTACGGGATGATTTACAAGTTGTGGCCTTAACGATGTCCATGGATGAGCAAGTTCCACCGGATGTCTTAGCCGTGACAGGCGCTTCAATTGCTACCCTCATTGCCCAAATTCCCTTTAATGGACCCATGGCCGCAGTGCGGGTTGGCTTAGTGGGTGATGATTTTATTATTAATCCTACCTACGCAGAAATTGAGGCAGGAGATTTGGATCTAGTGGTAGCAGGTTCACCAGATGGTGTCATCATGGTGGAAGCTGGTGCGAATCAGTTGCCAGAACGGGATATTATTGAGGCAATTGATTTTGGCTATGAGGCGGTACGAGATTTAATTCAAGCTCAGTTGGATTTAGTGGCAGAACTAGGTCTTAAATCTGTGGCAGAAGTACCCCCAGAAGTGGATCAGACATTAGAAAACTATATCCGCGATCGCGCTGGTGATCAAATTAAGAAAATCCTGGCTCAATTTGAGTTGACTAAAACTGATCGGGATATTGCTTTGGATGCAGTTAAAGATGCCATTGCAGCAGAAATTGCCGCTTTATCAGAAGAAGACTCCATTCGCGTTGCGGCTACAGCAGATTCTAAGGCCTTGGGTAATACTTTCAAAAGTATTACCAAATATCTGATGCGCCGTCAAATTATTGAAGATAACATCCGCGTTGATGGTCGCAAACTTGATGAAGTCCGCCCTGTGTCTTGCCGTGTAGGTTTAATCCCTAAACGAGTTCATGGTAGCGGTCTATTTAACCGAGGACTGACTCAGGTCCTATCAATGTGTACTCTAGGGACTCCGGGTGATGCCCAAAACTTGAGTGATGACTTACAATTAGACCAAGCCAAGCGTTATCTACATCACTATAATTTCCCTCCCTTCTCCGTGGGCGAAACTAAACCATTACGCGCCCCCGGTAGACGAGAAATTGGCCATGGTGCATTAGCGGAAAGAGCTTTGTTACCTGTATTACCACCTAAAGACCAGTTCCCCTACGTAATTCGCGTCGTTTCAGAAGTTCTTTCTTCTAATGGTTCTACATCTATGGGTTCAGTTTGTGGTTCTACTCTCTCTCTCATGGATGCCGGTGTACCAATTACCAAACCCGTCAGTGGTGCGGCTATGGGTTTAATTAAGGAAGGAGATGAAGTACGAGTCCTCACTGATATTCAAGGTATTGAAGATTTCCTGGGTGATATGGACTTTAAAGTTGCCGGCACAGATAGCGGTATTACAGCTTTGCAAATGGATATGAAAATATCTGGTCTATCTTTAGAGGTAATTGCCCAAGCTGTCAACCAAGCCAAATCTGCCCGGTTGCACATTCTGGAGAAAATGCTGGAAACTATTGACACCCCCAGAGAAGAAACTTCACCTTTTGCTCCACGTCTGTTAACGATTAAGATTGATCCTGACATGATTGGTCTGGTCATTGGACCTGGTGGCAAAACTATTAAGGGTATCACTGAAGAAACTGGTGCTAAAATTGATATCCAAGATGATGGTACTGTCACTATTTCCGCAGTGGATGAAAATAGGGCTAAGAAGGCTCGGAACATTGTTCAAGGTATGACTCGTAAACTTCATGAAGGTGATGTTTATATCGGTCGTGTGACTCGGATTATACCCATTGGTGCTTTTGTGGAATTTTTACCCGGTAAGGAGGGCATGATTCACATTTCTCAACTCGCTGACTACCGTGTTGGTAAAGTTGAAGATGAGGTAGCTGTTGGTGATGAGGTCATTGTCAAGGTGCGAGAAATTGACAATAAGGGACGCATTAACCTGACACGCTTGGGTATCCACCCAGATCAAGCAGCAGCAGCACGGGAAGCAGCATCAGTAAACCGTTAAACCACTGATTGGATTTTAGATTTTAGATTAGGGATGAATCACAAATCTAAAATCCGCGATGCCTTGCTAGTAGGCATCGCTACGGTAATTTTAGTTAATAATAATAAAAGCAGAGTCTCTATCTGATTATCCCCAGTCAGAGACTGGTCTATAAACACTTGCAGGTATAGGTACTCTAGAAGGTGAGCGCCGGAATTTCCCACTTTTATACAAACTTTATCTCTGGGTAACTATATTCTCTAAAATTAAAGGTAACTCTTCAAACAATGCGGTCAGATATTTAGGCCACTTGATTAAACTTCTGTGTACACCGTAGTTTCCTACAATGGGGTTAAAGTATTTGACTCCAGCAAAAAACCCTATAAACTAATTTTCATCATCCTCATACAAAAGATGCAAACTGATTTCAACCATCCCAGTACACATTCTCAACCAGAAGATAGCTATCTGAAATTTCAACTCAATCAACAAACAGGTGCTGTTTTATCCATTAGTCATACTCAGGAGGCAGTTGTAACACCTGTGACATCTGTTACAGCAGTTCCCAATATGCCCCCTTGTATATTAGGATTAATGAATTGGCGTAGTCATATCATCTGGGTAGTTGATTTACCTAAGATGTTTAATTTGGAATCTCTTGATTATCGCTTACGTCAGTATAACATCATTGTTATTCAAATAGAATCAATGATCTTAGGTTTGGTTGTCCAAGAAGTTCAAGGAACAACTAAGTTTACTGTTGATGATATTCGTTCTCCTGTAGGACAGGTAGCATCTAGTTTAGTACCTTTCTTGTGTGGTTGTATAGTGCAACAAGAAGAAATATTATTGGTATTAGATGCAGTACAGATTTTACAATCAGATATTCTTCGTATTAACTCCTAATTAATACTGGGAAATCTTGTGTTAAATGTTTTTATCTACTTTCTATGCAGGGTGACTAATGTATGTTCAATAAAACTAATATCAAACAAAACACAGATCCTCAAAATCAACTAACCTTGATTACTTCCACTAAACCTATAGATAATACACCAGAAAAATCTATTCCAGAGAATAGTAAAAATCTCGCCTTGAAATATGTTAGTAAATTTAGGTTAAGTACCAAATCTATAATCTTGTCTATAGCTGTGGGCACTTTGCCAGTATTAGGAATCGGTGCGATCGCTTATATTTTTGGTAGCAACTTAATTACTAAACAAATTATCACATCTCAAGAAACTAAAGCCATTAGCATTAATGATACAGTCAATAGTCTGATTCAGAAGCACCATGGAGATATTCAAGTATTACCTAACTTCTTCTGGTTGGATAAAAATACTGTCCCTAAAAAAACACCATCTGCACAAGCAAATTTAGTAGATAAAGTTAACACAATTCGATTTAATCTAGAAACAAAAGACTCTTTAAACCGACTAATAAAAACAAGTAAAGTTTATGATAGTGTAGCTGCATTTGATCTGAAGGGACAAGTAATCATTCAATCAGCAGGAGAAACTTTAACCCCAGAAAACGAACAGCTTTATTTTCAAGAAGCAATTAGAAAAAATACTTCGATTATTAGTCAACCTGTTTTTCTAAACAATATAGGTGCAGTCATTTATATTGCTGCACCTATTAAAGACCAGGGCAATACTATTGGTATAGTTAGAACTCGTATACCCTTAAAAACCTTAGAAGAAGTAGTACGAGGCTATACAAATGATACATATTATTTTTTAGATGAAACAGGAAAAATCGTTATCAGTTCCCAGACAAATTTATTTGGGAAAGATGCTATGGAAATATATCCAGCTTTAGCTAATGTTTTAAAAGCGAAAAATATTGATACATTTACGGCAATTGCTAAAACTAATCGAAAACAAGAATTAATCAGTTATATACCATTTCGCAAATTAGCAGATTTACCAGAAACCAATTGGCAATTAATCCTGGCTAAAGATACAACTATTGCCTTTAAACCTCAAAGAGAATTTTTAACATTAATTGCCAGTACAACTCCACTAATCGCATTATTAATGACTTTGGTAGTAGCCATATTAAGTCAACGAATTAAGAATAAAAATGATACATCTCTAGGTAATTTAAGGGGTAGCCAAGAGGACAGACATCTCAATGCAGCCAAGCTAGATGAATACCCAGCAAGAGAAATGCAATGGCTAGAATTAATTTTAAATATTACTAAAAAAATGCGCTTGCATTTTCAGCCTGAATACATTTATCAAACAGTAGTTTCGGAACTTGTTCAAATCCTTAAAGCAGACAGAGTAATAATTTATAAGCTTAGTAAAGATAATCAAACAGGAAAATTTGTTGCTGAATCAATAAATGGGACTTGGGAAAAAATCCTGGGTGCATATAATAATGATGCTCATTGGCAAGAACTAGCAGCAAATCCTCAATTACAAATCATATCCAATTCAGAAACAGCTACTAATATAACTAATAGTTATCTTGACTGGCTGAAAAAATTGTATGTTCAGAGCAGTATCACTGCACCAATTTTCATTCATGGAGAAATTAAAGGCTTTTTAATTGTTCATCATTGTCAAAATTGCCATAATTGGCAACAAGAAGAAATTAGTTTCTTGACACAGATAGTAATGGAAATAGGTTATGCTTTAGAACAATCCTATCTGGTAGACCAGATTAAAAGATTAACAGCAAATAAACAAGTGAATAATAGTCAAGATAGTTTAGAAATACACGATTTTCAGAATAATCTTCAGCCAATTATCAACCAAATTCAACAATCTGTAAGTGAGGTGAATATTTCCTTCAAACAACTCACAGCAGAAACAGTGATAGAACCACAACTTAACCACAGCTTAGAAAGCATTAACAAGATGACAATTGCTCTTCAATCTATAGGAAATATGGCGCAGCAAACTGTTAAAATTGTTAATGAAAGCAATCATAAAGCTATAGATACTCAAGCAGCAATGGAGTTAACATTGCAAAATATTTTATTAATCCAGGAAACAGTTGAGGAAACAACTAAAAAATTAAAATGGTTAGGGGCATCTTCCCAACAAATTTCTCGTGTAGTTTCTATCATTAATCAAATTGCTATGCAAACTAATTTACTAGGAATTAATGCTGGAATTGAGGCGGCAAAAGCAGGAGAAGAAGGCCAAGGTTTTGCTGTAGTAGCTGAAGAAGTAGGAGAATTAGCCGGTAGAAGTGCTACCGTAATTCAGGAAATCGAAGAAATAATTACCAACATTCAGCAAGAAACCAGCGAAATGTTACAAACAATGACTATGGGAAATAATCGAGTTATTGAAAGTAGCCAGATGATTAAAAATGTAAAACAGCAGTTACAACAAATTCTCGATGTATCACAACAGATAGATAGCTTGAGCAACTCTATTTTAAATTCGACTGCATCCGAATTACAAACATCACAACTTCTGAGCCAAACTATCGAAAAAATGAACAGCATCTCCACTCGTAGTAGTGATAATTATCGTCAAATTTATCAATCTTTAGAGAAAGCAGTAGATGTTTCACAGGAATTAAAGGAAACTTTAGAAACTTTTTCGGTTAATTAACCTCCTAACTATTAAAGCAACCCATAAATAAGGAACAAGGAATAATGTCTAAAGATAAAGAATTGGAAATCCAAATGCAATTTCTAGAAGAGGCCACTGATTATCTCAATACTTTAGAGGTAATTTTACTAGAAATTGATAATAGCAGACAGATTGAATTAGAACATATTAACGCAGCCATGCGAGCCGCCCATTCGATTAAAGGCGGCGCAGCAATGATGGGATTCCGTGTATTAAGTGATTTAGCCCATCGCTTGGAAGATGCTTTTAAGGTTTTAAAGACTCAGAAAAATTCTCTAGAATTTGATACTCATTTACAAAGTTTATTACTATCTGCTGTGGATTGGCTCAGGCAAATTGTCGAATTACTTGCTAAGGGTAATAATTTAGATCATATTTGGTTAGAAAAGGTCTGTTATCCAGTTTTTGATCAACTTTATCAGCGTCTTGGTGAACCCACACCAGAAAATATTACGACCTTATTATCATCGGAAGATGGTCAAGAATTTATCCCTTTATTGTTTGAAACTGAAGTTGAAGAATATTTAAAACGTCTGGAAGCAAGATTAAAAAATAATAATACGTCAGGGATTAGATCGGATTTAGCCATGATGGCGAATGAGTTGGCTGGTTTAGGAGAAATGCTTCAGTTAACGGCTTTTACCGAACTATGTAAATCAGTCAGCCGTTCTTTAGATATCTATCCTAATCACTGTTTAGAAATTGCTGATTTAGCATTACAAGCATGGCGGCGATCGCAAGCTTTAGTATTAAGTAATCAATGGGGTAATTTACCTAAAAAAATTGATCTAAGTCAAATTATTGATGATCAAGGCTCCCTACAAATAAATATGTTAGCGAGTCAAGCTGATCCTCTGTCAAAGAAACCAGTTATTTCGGATTTAGAATTATTAGAAAATGTCCAATTATCCCCAGATATTAATGCTGGTGATTTTGCTAATCATCCAGAAAGAGATACAGTAGATACTGTAGATACTAAATATACTGAAAGTAGAAACGATACTAACCCACTCCATAAAGAAAGAGAAAATCAGGAAAATACAGTTAGAGTTCCTAGCAAACATCTCGAAAGAATTAATGATCTATTTGGAGAGGTAATTATTCAACGTAATGGCTTAAATGTGCAAGTAGAAAGACTACGTAAATTAGTGCGAAGTCTAAGTCAAAGAGTTCGTACTCTTGATGAAGAAAATCAAGAAATGCGGATAGCTTATGCAAAAATCATTAATGATAATCACGTAAATGAAGAAACAGAAAATACTATTTTAGAGTCAGATAGCCAGCAAAAATTAAATTTATTATCTCAGAATATGATGGAAACTCTTGTGCAATTAGCAGAAGTTACCAGTGATATTCAATTAAGTGTTGATGATACGGATCAAATAGCGCGGAAATTAAATAAAACATCGAAACAATTACAAAGACAATTAACCCAAATTAGGATGCGTCCTTTTTCTGATTTAGTAGAACGTTTTCCCAGGGCAATTAGAGACTTAAATGTTGAGTATGGCAAAAATGTGCAATTAAAAATTGAAGGCGGAAATACTTTAATTGAAAGGAGTATTTTAGAAGCTTTAAATGAGCCATTAATGCACTTGTTACGTAACGCTTTTGATCATGGCATTGAAGACCCTACAACACGGAAAAACCAAGGAAAACCCGAACAAGGTTTAATTGAAATTAAAGCTGCTTATCATAGTAATCGCACAATAATTACTATCCGTGATGATGGTCGAGGCATTGCGGTAGAAAAAATTCGTGATCAGGCCGTAAAAATGGGTTTGGATCATACTTTATTAGCAACTGCTACTGATGAAGAACTACTATCATTAATTTTTGAACCTGGTTTTAGTACGTCGGAACAGGTAACAGCTTTATCCGGTCGGGGAGTGGGAATGGATGTAGTCCGAAATAACCTGAAAATAGCGCGGGGAGATGTGAACGTTGATACTCAAGCTGGCATAGGAACAAAATTTACATTATCTGTACCATTTACTCTATCGGTAGCGCGAGTATTATTAGTAGAAACTGATGCTTGCGGCGATCGCAATTATCGTTTACTATTGGCATTCTCCACAGATGTAATTGAGGAAATTTTCTTGTTAGCAAATGAGCAAATTTTCTATGAAGATAGTAAGGCATTTATTCATTGGCAAAACACTCAATTACCATTATTACGCCTCAATAGTTACTTTGAATTTAATTGTTCTCATTACAATAACTGGGAATTAGAAACCCCCCCTATTATTAATGCAACCAGCGTATTAATAATTAAACAGGATCATCAACAAATTGCCGTTCAAGTAGAACGCTGTTGGGGTGAACAGGAAGTAGCAATTCGTCAAGTAGAAGGCAATATCCCCCTACCTAGCGGTTTCAATAACTGTACTATTTTGGGTGATGGTCGAGTAGTTCCCCTAGTAAACACAAATGATTTAGTATTATGGCTAACGACTGGTCAAGGTCCCTATCTCAGTAATAAACTACCAACCACAAGATTGCAAACTGCTTTCCTGCAACCGCCAAAAGTAGCTAATATCAGCCGACCTACCCGACAAAAAGGAATTATTTTGATTGTTGATGATTCAATCAATGTACGGCGTTATCTAGCTTTAACTCTCGAAAAAGGTGGCTATCAAGTAGAACAAGCCAAAGATGGTCAAGAAGCTTGGGAGAAGCTAGAAAGTGGGTTACAAATTCAAGCGGTAATTTGTGATATTGAAATGCCACGCATTGATGGTTATAGCTTCTTGGAACGTATTAATAATCATGCACAATTAAAACATATTCCTGTGGTAATGTTGACCTCTCGTAGTAGTAGTAAACATCGTCAATTAGCTATGCAATTAGGGGCAAAAGCCTATTTCTCTAAGCCTTACAATGAACAAGAATTATTGAAAACATTGGAGGAAATTATTTTCCAGATTGAGGAAACAGTGTCCATAAATTAACCCCTTCCTGACGGAGAAGGGGATAAATGTTTTTATTTACATCCCAGGGATTGGCGAGTATCTACACCTGTTTGAGAATTTATACCACTGGCGTTAAGACAAAGTTTTTTCACCTGTACCATATCTAAAATCGCATTAGTAAAATCAGCACCAGTGATATTAACTTGATCAAAGGTGGAACGTAACATCATTGCATCTTTAAAGATGGCATTACTTAAATCAGTATCTTTAAACTTGCTTAAATAAGCAATACCTTCACTAAAATCCACACCATGGAAATTGACAGTATCTAATAAAGTGCCATTAAATACAGCACCTCGTAAATCAGCATTACTAAAGTTAGTATTTTCTAATTTGACACTTGTAAACTCCTTACCAATTAAACTTTTACCGGAAAAGTCCTGACCAGGAACTGCCTTGTTCAAAAGAGAACTGGTAACATTAGAAGAACTTGCCGCTTGCGCTGAAACAGGGAATAGTAATACTCCCACAGTTAATACACAGCTAAGGACTATTTGCCAATACTTCATAATTTTTGCTTAATAAATCTCAACAATTCCACTATTAATCATTAAACCTCACTAGGGAGTCAGAAATAATTCTCTGCTAAATTAGAAGCTATCCCGTAGGATAAATAAGTGTTGATCTATTATCCCAAGTAAATATAAATAACTATCTGTGGCTAATCAAGAAAATATTACCCCCTCTCTAGCGCGAACCCCTCTATATCAAACCGCTGTAGAACTCAAGGCTAAATTTACCAGCTTTGGTGGCTGGGAAATGCCCATACAATATACCAGTATTACCCAAGAACACCACGCCGTTAGAAATGCCTCTGGGATGTTTGATATCTCCCACATGGGCAAATTTACCCTCCAAGGTAAAAATGCCATTTCCCAACTTGAGTATTTAGTTCCTTCCGATTTAAGTCGTCTACAACCTGGACAAGCACAATACACTGTATTACTCAACCCGCAAGGAGGAATTATTGACGACATCATTATTTATTACCAAGGTACAAATAGCAATGGTATCCAAAAGGTGGTAATTATTGTCAATGCCGCAACTACAGATAAAGATAGAACATGGATCTTAGCACATCTTGATCCTGATGTTGTTGAATTTCAAGACCTTTCACGGAATAAAATCTTAATTGCCCTTCAAGGTCCAACAGCTACTAATTATCTTCAATCCCTAGTTACAAATGATTTATCACCCATTAAGGCTTTTGGTCATTTAGAAACAACCATTTTTGGTAAACACGCATTTCTGGCGCGTACTGGCTACACTGGGGAAGATGGTTTTGAGATTATGATAGATCAATCCGTGGGGATACAACTATGGCAAACTCTATATAATCTTGGTGTTATCCCCTGTGGACTTGGTTGTAGAGATACCCTACGCTTAGAAGCTGCTATGGCACTTTATGGTCAAGATATTGATGATACCACCACACCTCTAGAGGCTGGTTTGGGTTGGTTAGTACATTTAGATACTAAAGGCGATTTTATTGGGCGAGAACTGTTAATCCAGCAAAAACACCAAGGAGTACACCGTAAACTCGTGGGTTTACAAACACAAGGACGGAATATTCCCCGCCATGGCTACTCTGTATTATCCTCGGGTAAAATTGTTGGGGAAGTATCTAGTGGTACTCTTTCTCTTACCCTTGGTTATCCCATTGCTTTAGCTTATGTTCCCACTGAGTTAGCAACCCTCAAACAGCAGCTAGAGGTGGATATTCGGGGTAAAGTGTTCTCGACGGTGGTGGTGAAACGTCCATTTTATCGCTCAAGGAATCGTGTTAATAACTAATCTGCTTTGAGGTTTTTTGAGGAATAATGTGGTTTAGGTTACTCTTGTAACACTATTTTTTAACGTGGAAGTGAAAGTGATATGTCCTTTGAATATCCCCAAGATTTACGATACTTAGATTCCCATGAATATGTTCGTCTAGATGGTGACATTGCTACTATTGGTATTTCTGAATTTGCTGTTGATCAATTAGGTGATGTTGTCTTTTTGGAACTGCCAGAAATTGGTGCTGCGATCGCTGTAGGAGATACATTTGGTACAATTGAATCAGTAAAAGCTGTCGAAGAACTAAATTCACCCATTAGTGGTACTGTCATAGAACGGAATGATTCTTTGATAGGATCTCCTGAACAAGTCGCTGATGATCCCTATGGAGAAGGTTGGTTTATCAAAGTGCGTATCCATGATGCTGCTGAAATTGAGGATGCTATGACAGCAGATGAATACCGCGCTTTGCTAGAGGGTGAGTAAGTAATCTGAATTTCAGATAAGTAGGTGGGCTTCAAAAATTGTCTTATGCTAAGGCAAGGATCTCGAATACCCTCGATAACCAGTAAAATACAAAAGTCAAGAAGTACACATTTTGGCTATCTCACTTACACTTAATTAAACCAATATGTAGAGACGTTCCCCCAGAACCTCTCTACACAAGTCTGATCATTCGGATCTTACTTACCCTCTGGACAAAGTTGTTACAGCGAACCGTGATAATAACCAAAAATATTGTCATCTGGCACAGGCATTTTGCCGACCCCTATATAAGTAATCCATATAAATCCTTAATTATTTGAAGTTAGGCGATCTCGTCGGTTGGAGACAAAATGAAGAGTGGCTGTTATATGAGAGTTATTAGTACAAACGCACCATCAGGACACCCGCCTTTGGTTGGGTAGAACGAAGTGAAACCCAACATGATTTCAAAATACCGATTGGTGGTGTTGGGTTTCGTTCTTCAACCCAACCTACATTTGCTAATGGTTTGTGTCGGGTTCTCTTAACTTATGAATTATTTAATTTAGTTGCACGATGTAGTAAGCAATTTCTCTAACTTTAGATAAAGGAATAGGAATTCCTAAAGTTTTATAGCCTACGTTCTGAATTTCCTTTTCTTGGAGTTCCCAACGATGACACCAAATCATATTTCTCATTTTTCCCGGCTCAACTACTAATACTTCCATCGTTGGTAGTAAAAATATCCAGTATTCAGCCTGTGATAGCCATCCCCAACCAGGAATATTTTTATTATCTACAGAGACAGTTTCAAAGAATAAATTTCCTGTTCTTGATGAAGCTAAATCGAATTTATACTCAACGCTGACAGTGCTTCCATCGGGACGCATCAAAATTCTGTCTATACCAGAATTTTGATACTTTTTAACCGTGGAAACATCTAAAATTTTATAGATAGAGCCAAGCCATTTATCAAGAATATTTTCACCATTCTTACCTATGAACTCTTGGCTCTTAAAATCATATATTTTAGTCTTCCTCTGTGTTTTCATTGTTATATTCATTTTCAGCATATAGCATTGGGATAGTAAGCTGCATACCACTATTGTGAAGACGTATAGGAATTCCAGAAAACTTGGAAATCCGCTTGATCCAGTTTTTTAAAGTCTGAGAACGACGATTACTTGTATCAGCACCTCGCAATATTTCTGGAAAAGCTATATTTTTAACTAATTCATCATTTAGTATTCCATCATTTAGTTGACTATCTCTTTCTGAAACGGCGACAATAATTCGCCAAACAGGAGGATAGTGCAACATAGCTTCATAGAGCAATCTTAATTTTAACTCATCATTAATTCCTTCAGCAATTCTCCTGCCTTTTTCTGTTAGTTCTACTAGGTATTGTCTGCCTTTTCGAGTTATTACAATCAGTTCAAGTTGCTCGATAGCGTGCTTCGCATACTGTCCGTGTCGAGAAATATATTCTCTTTTCTTGCCTCTATGTCCTAATTCATAACCTAATTCATAAGAATCTTGGATTCCTTGATGAATTAACTCAATAGCCTTAACAATTTTTTCTGGTTTATCGTACTGGGGAATAGATTCTAGAACATCCTTATCATCCCATTCATCCCTAATATTAAATCTCTGTCTAAATACGTCTGCTGGCTTGACTTTCAATGCAATTATTAAAACTTCCCCTTTCTCAAAGTCAGGTCTGTAAAATAAGTTGCAAGTCAGTCCAGAAATTTGGTTTGTATTAACATCATAAAAATCTGTTTTGCTAAATTGGCCATCTCTCCTCAGAATTTCTAGAAATTGATTAAATTCCACACAAACTTCGGGAGGATAATAGTCTTCTAGTTTATTTAGTTGTTTTTGCAATTCTGACTCAGCTTTGATGTTGAACATGAATTATTTCTTCCTTGAGTAAACTTTCTACTTGAATAAGACCGCTATCTATGGCAAGAAGCTTATGAGCCACTTCTGAAATTGGAATTGAAAGATAATTTGTAAGACGAGGGCTAACAAAAGCTACTGCTCTGCGCGTATGATACGTTACATAAATACAATCAACATCCATTTGTAACCGTTCCCAACATTCCGTTAAATGTAGCCGGAAATCCGATAAAGACATTTCTTCACTTTTACTAATAGCGCCATCTTTTTCAGCTTGTTCTAAATCCTTTAAAGGAACTAAGAATGCAACTACTTGACCATAATAGGTAGCTGCAATTCTCTTCATCCCTAACTGAACTTGACGCTTGAACTTTGGCAAGCTCTCTCTAAGGTCTGATAGTGGGAGCTGCTTAAAAGAACTCACGTGCTTTTTCCTCTCAATGCAATAGTACAAACATATTATTCATCGTTTGACTAAATTTGTATATCAGACAATATAGCTTTATCTAGCAAAAGTTGTCAATATATATTTTAAGTAATTTTATTAATTTTGTTATTGTTTTACAATTTAGAGTTAAAAAGCTTGTATAGACATCGTTTCAGGACTAAACTATTTGGAATTCGCTCTACCTATGCTCCCGTAGGTTGGGTAGAACGAAGTGAAACCCAACATTAACCCCAAAATACCAATAAGCGTTTAAGCGTTGTTGGGTTTTCTCAACCCAACCGACGACTTATAATTGATCGGATAACCTGCACACCTACATTTAGGCATGAACCTGTGACCGAAACTGGAAAATACAAAGATACCGTCAACTTACCCAAGACTAACTTCGATATGCGGGCAAACGCCATTAAGCGCGAACCCGAAATCC
>JBJTTJ010000036.1:0-9930 GCA_046080125.1 Cuspidothrix sp. | reverse complement strand
AGAATAGATAGGCTGTGAAACGTTTTAGTAAAGTTTCTTTTTGTCTGGATATTCTTTGGGCGTATACTACTTGATAGCCTTCCCGCCATTTGTCAATCATGGTTAAAATTAATTCTGGAGGGTCTTGTAAGTCAGCATCCTTAACAATGATACATTTACCTTGGACAAAGTTTAATCCTGCGGTAACGGCTATTTGATGACCAAAATTACGGGCTAAACTTGATATCGAACTCGATGATCATGATGGTGTAATTCGCGTATCATACTTAAAGAGCGATCGCGGCTACCATCATCTATTAAAATTAGTTCAGTGTCACCGTCGTCTTACCAGTGTTATGGATCAATTAGACGGTGACACTGAACTAATTTTAATAGATGATGGTAGCCGCGATCGCTCTTTAACCATGATACGCGAATTACACCATCATGATCATCGAGTCCGATATCTTAGTCTAGCCCGTAATTTCGGTCATCAAATAGCCGTTACCGCAGGATTAAACTTTGTCCAAGGTAAAAGTATCATTGTCATGGATGCTGACTTACAAGACCCTCCAGAATTAATTTTAACCATGATTGACAAATGGCGGGAAGGTTATCAAGTAGTATACGCCCAGAGAATATCCAGACAAAAAGAAACTTTACTAAAACGTTTCACAGCCTATCTTTTTTATCGTATCCTTAAACGCTTGGCTAAAGTTGACATTCCCGTTGATACAGGTGATTTTTGCTTAATGGATAGACAAGTAGTAGATATACTCAATGCTATGCCAGAACGCAACCGTTATATTCGTGGACTACGTGCTTGGGTAGGTTTCTCACAAACATCTGTACTATTTGAAAGAAACCCCCGCTTTGCAGGAAATGTAAAATATACTTTTGGTAAATCTTTCTCTTTAGCTATTGATGGTATTATTTCCTTTTCTACAGTTCCTTTAAGAGTCGCCACCTATTTAGGCATCATCTCAGCTACCATTGCCATAATTATGATATTGTTAGTGCTTTACTGGCGAATATTTGCCCCAGTATCCCATCTCATTGGTTACACATTAATTACCATTGCCATGTTTTTCTTAGGTTCAGTACAATTAATTTGTATTGGTATTTTAGGTGAATATATTGGCCGCATATACGAAGAAGTTAAAGGTCGTCCTCTTTACACATTAAAGGAAACTGGAGGTTTTTAGAATATCGAAAATCTATTTATCTATAAGGATGTTTGATAAATTGTCTGCAAAGTCTCTCATGGTGTATAAAACATAAAAAAGTTTTCATACATCTTCCAAGAAATCCGCATTAACATAAAGGAATTATTCGTGTCTATATCAGAATTTAGTTTACTCCTCATGTCAGTTATCGTCAGCGTTGCGGGACAATTTTTTTTAAAAATGGGAGCGCTAAAATTAGGAAAAGTTGATGCAGGTAACGCAGTTAATCTCATTCTCAACATGATCACCATACCAGAACTTTTATTAGGATTAACTTGTTATGGTATTGGTGCTATAGCGTATATTTTACTACTGACGCGAATCAACCTTAGTGTTGCTGCACCTGCTGTATCAGTTGGTTATATATTTTCCGTATTATTAGGTTATTTTGTTTTAAAAGAATCTATATCTCTAACCCGTGCTTGTGGTTTAGGTTTCATTGTTATGGGAGTAATATTAGTGGTTTGGAAAAAATAAAATTAAAATAATTTGAAAATATTTGCAGTCAATGATAAATTATCGAAAGTCATCAGTTTTTGATGAAAATATCTGGGTTAGAATAGATAACAGTATCTATAATAACTACTAAAGATAGTTGAAAGATGGGAAACTATATTCACTAAATTATCATCTGATTCTATAGATGGTATTGAAAAAGTTTAATCATTCTTACAGCATCAACTATGAAAAAATTTATTAAGATCCATTCTTAATTGTGTTATAAGCTACCGTCAGAGCAATCATTAAGTGATCACCCCTTAAAGGAGTTACACTGTGGAAAATAATAAGTCATTTTTGGAGACACAGGGAATATTAATTGCTATGGTTGGTCTAACTGGCACTTTAGCAGTTGCCTTAACGATTCTGTTTAAGGGTAATATATCTGATGCTCAAATTCAGAACGCCAGTGCTAAATACAAGGAAATTGCTGCCAATGTCAAAACTCAGCAGCGATTAGAACAGTTTAAAGCAGAAATGCTCACCAGTTGGGAGGAAGAAGCCCAAGCAAAAGGGGTTGCAACCGATGTACCATCTAGATTCCAAGGGACTGTGATTCAACAGGCAAAACTACCAGTCGGCAGAAAAGTTATTGCCCTCACGTTTGATGATGGACCCTGGCCTAGTAGCACCGCAAAAGTATTAGATATTCTCAAAAAAAATAATATCAAAGGTACATTTTTTGTCGTTGGGCAGAATGTTAAAAATTATCCTGAACTAACAAAGCGAATAGTTACAGAAGATCATACCATCGCTAATCATACGTGGCATCATTGGTATCATCACATGAACCCCCAAACTGCTGCTTATGAAGTTGCCAATACTACAGATATAATCTATAAAACCACTGGAGTGAAAACCAATCTGTTCCGTCCACCTGGTGGGAATATGAAGAATGGGGTAGCAGATTATGCTAAAAGTAATAAATATGCTGTTATTATGTGGTCATCTGATTCAGTAGACTACTCTCGTCCGGGTGTACCAAGATTAATTAATAACATATTTAGAGAAGCTAAACCGGGCGGTATTGTATTAATGCACGATGGAGGCGGAGATCGATCTCAGACTGTTAAAGCATTACCAGAAATCATTAGCAAGTTTCGCAAACAGGGTTATGAATTTGTCACTATTCCCGAACTTTTAGAAATGCAAGATCAATATCCACAGTTAATTGCCCAGAATAAAACAAAATCTCAAAAACCCCAAAAACCGAAGAAACCTTAAAGAAATAATGTCTGATAGCGTAGCGTGGCGCAAGCCATATCAGGATAACCAAGATTAAAGGATGAACAGGATGAATAAGCTGTTGGACATTTAGATTGTATATTAGACATTTCCGGAAATTAATGTAGAGACGTTCTATAGAACGTCTCTACAAGGGTTGTAGAAAACGCATATTTAATTTTCGGACAGGTCTATTGCTTACAACTAAAACTTTTGTGGAACAGGCATACTTCGACAAGCCTCTCTCCTAAACAAGCGATCGCTATCCTAAAATTAAATCAATAACTACTGCAAAGGAGAAAGCATAATGAAATGGCGTGTTGTGCTGGAAGCTGATTGTGAAACGGGAGGCTGGTCTGTTTGGTGTCCAGAATTACCAGGTTGCGTTTCCGCAGGAGAAACTGAAGCAGAAGCTGTAGAAAATATTCGTGAAGCGATCGCACTCTATCTTGAACCAGACCCTATCGAATTAAAATCAGGAACAATTGTGCGGGAGGTTCTGGTCGGATGACACGCAACCGTCCCATGAATGCAGATGAAGTTGAACGGATTTTGCGGCGTTATGGATTTGAGGCGATTTCTCAAAAGGGTAGTCATCGCCAGTGGAGAAATCTTGATCGCCAGCTACAAGTAATTGTCCCTTATCACAAGGGACGTGATTTACCTATGGGTACATTACGCAACATTATGACTGGTGCTGACATTCCAGAAGGTGAATGGAAAACGGAATGAGTAATTATGGGTAAGATTTATTATGGCGATCGCTCTTTTCTTACTTTTTCAACAAGCGATCGCCTTATATTTTTATTTTGCAGCCAACCAATTCTCCTGTTCTAATCGCTGCCAAGCTTTACGTATATGTTGCGGTTTAAAGATGGTGCGTTTGCGGTCGCTCCAAGAATAAACTAACTCTATGGCCTGTTCACTATCTTGGGCTGGGTTGGTTTCTTGAGTTCCTACCCAATGAACTGTAGCTAATAATTCCATGCCATAAGGGGTTTCAAAGCCGTTTATGAGATTGCTAACTCGTTCTAATCGTTCCTGTGCCGATAGGTCATTGGCTAAAAATGCCTGTGCAGCTTCTCTACCTGCGGGTAAAACGTAAATTTCCGCGCTTTCTGCCTTGGCTGTTCCATCCCCATAACCGCGAATGTAATGCCCTTCTATGTGTTTTAAAACATGATTTAGGTTATGGGCATAAGGTCCATATTTGTGTTTTACATACTCAAGGCGTAGGGGTTCACCAGCTACTTGTAAAAAATAGGCGAGTTTTTGAATTTCTAGTTTGGTTAATTCATAACCGGGAATACCGTACAATTCCAGTAAGCGAATAAACAAAGCACGGGCGCGAGTCATATTTGGCTTCTTGCTGGCTACGGGCATTTGTGCGGGTGCAGGTGCGTCACTGGGTTCAAAAATAATGACGTGGACATCTGGAAGTGCAGCAAAAGCTGATTCTATTAAGGGTTTTACCCCTCTCCAGTCTAAGCCACCGTTACCGCATCCCAGGGGAGGTATAGCAATGGAAGTAATGTTTAATTGCTGTACTTGGGCGACTAATGCCACCAGTCCGGTTTTGATATCCTCTAATTTAGATTTGCCCTTCCAGTGGCGTTTGGTGGGGAAGTTAATAATGTACAGGGGGTTAAATAAGTTACCTGTAGCGACGGTAAACATCTGCCCCGGTTGCACCTGTCCAGCACGACAGGCTTTTTCGTATTGACGGAAGTTTTCTGGATAAGCTTGTTTAAATTGCAAAGCAATACCTTTACCCATGACACCGACACAGTTTACGGTGTTTACTAGGGCTTGGGCTGGTTCTGTTAATAAGTTGCCTTGCTTAATTTCAATCATTGTTTTTAAGGGATTAAATAATTTTAATCGCTGTTTATACTGTTGTATTCTCTGTGGCAGTTGCTGGTTGATAATCAATTAGTGTTATCTATCACTGGATAAACTAAAAACTGATTTTAAATGTTATTTTACTACGTAATGGAATTTTTGAATAATATTAATAATTTGAAATATTATTTGGCTACTTAATTGATGATTTTAATAATACCAATTAGGGTAAATATTTACTGGCACTTGGATATTAAAGGCGGTAAGTATTAGTTGTACTTGTTGAGCAATAGTTTTATTGATTACACCTATTCCTTGTATTGAACTCCAAGGACAATTTTCATAAACTAAAAATTCTGCTTGTCTTCTCCACTTGCGGTTGGGGTCATCTGGAGTATTCGCCCAATATTTTGATTTCATTAATTCCCAATCTATGACAGATTGTAAATCAGATATATCATCATAAAATTCGCTATATGCCATGATAGCGTGTCCATCAGTAAATGCAAATTTTAGTTTTAAAGAATGGATGGTATGGGCTTCTGAAACTAGATGGATAATTGGCTGTTGTCCACCGCTATAGCTATCTACGTTTTGTTTATGAATGGCATAGAGCATGGGTGAACGCGGAGCAAAATAAAAGGGGACATAATCATGTAAATATCCCCCGGCACTACAGGGGACTTTTGTGGTGGCACGTCTATCTTGAATGTGTCCGTGTGCGATGTCAAGATAATTGGTTTGTTGTATCTTGAGTCTACTATTTGCTATCAATCCCCCACTGGTGATTATGGAGGTTAAGTTATCAATATGGGTGATGTGATAAATCGGTGTAGAGAATATATCCATTAACAAAAATAAAACAAAATCTCAAAAACCCAAGAAGCCTTAAATAAATAATGTCAGAATCAGGATAACCAGGATTAAAGGTAAAATTACTACTAAGGGTTCATGGCGGAAACGCGATACCTTCGGTGAGCTTCGCTAACGCTCTCGTCTGGAAAAGGAGTTTCCTTTGAACTACTTGACACAATATCTTCTGTCAAAGGCTAAGGCAGAACAATATTACCAGGAATTAACCAAGGTTATTCGTGCTGGTGATTTTCCTGTGGAACAGTTACAGGTTACTCGGAAAATTAAGAAGGGTGAAAAGGCTCTTTTGGTTCTGGGTAATACTGGGGATATTGTGACGTTTTATCAAGGAATTCTGGGGTTGACTAATTCTGAAGCCTATTCTAGTGGGTATTATTTGGAGTTGATGGCTAAAAAACGAGATGAGTTACTTTCGGTTGTTGAGCCTCAAGGTGATGTGGGAAAGCAGTTGAGTCTGTTTTGAGTAAGGGATTATACTAAATAGGTTTCGCTTTATTCAGCAAAACCTGTTTAGGACAATATTTTAATCAATGTCTGAATCTAAAACTTTATCTGCAAGATATTTATAATACTCTAGTTTATCTCTGCACATTTGAATAAACTTAGTATTTTCTTGCTCATACTGTTTATTAATCCTTTGAATATCATCAATTCCTATATTTTCTAGCTTCTCTTTATTTTTTTCTTTGAGGCGAAGATATTCTATAATCAAAGTTTCAATTTTTAATTCTAAATGCTTCAACTCTTCTAATTTTAATATTTCTTTTTCCTTAATTTTATGAAGTTTTTCTTGGCTAGTTTTATATTTTTTTTCTTTTTCAAGAAGTTCTTCATAAAGTCCTTGCTTAGAAAGCATTTTCACCAAAATAGGAGAAATTTCAATTATAATAAATAAAATAGTTGTCAATAGATTAGTTGCAGCAACAGTAGGATCTCTCTTGGATAATCTCTCTAAAGCAGAAAGTCTCTCTAAAAGACTACCAGTAGTTGTTATATCTCTCTTTGGCAGTTGGGAAGGAGAAATGTTGAGACGATTTACAGATTCTCCTAATCTTTTATCTCGCTGTTTTCTAAGATTTTCTCGTTCGCTCTTTAGCCCATTTATTCTACTCTTTAAATCGCTTTTTGTTGCTTCTAATTCCTTTCTACGCTTATCAATGTCTTTATAAATGCTACCTTGTCCAGATTTACCTTCTTGAATAGCATCTACAGCAGTTTTGTCAAGCTTATCTGATTGTAGCTTTTCCTCTTTCATCAAAGACTGGATTTGTAAATCTATTTTCTTTATTTCTATAGATTCTGAACTGTTATCCCATTCTTCTTGTTGCTTTAGTCTCGCTTCTCTTTGCTTGTCAACTTCTGCTAGTTGTAATTCTTGGTTGATTTCTCTCTCAAATAGCCTTAATTCAAGGGGTTTGGCAACAACCAAGCTTAATAAAACTGCTATACTTAGCCGAAGAATAGATGTCATGAAAAATTGCGATTTTGAAGCAGATTTTTCCTGATTTGCAGTTAGTATAAAAAATCGGTCTAGGTTGAAAATTGTACAACTCCAAACAGTACCTAAAGCAATTGAAACTGGAACAGAATTAAAAACCGTAAAAAGTGCATATCCTCCTGAGAAAAAAGCCATTATTGAAGTTAAGACTACAGTTGTGCCAATTGATTCATATTTATATCTTTCTGTTAAGCAAATTTCTCGCGCCAAGATTTCATGATTTGCACCAGCAGACCAAATTAAAAATTTTTGTAAAGCATTGAGTCTAACTATGTTTGTCACGTCAAAGTCCTTGTTGAAACCTAATAATTCACTAGAGTTTTGTCCATCACAATTCACAATAAGGAACGGATGAAAAAATCAAGACTCTCTACTCTAACTTCAATTATCATCTGAGGGAGGTAAGGATTCCCGTTGTTGTGACATATTAATTTGTTTTGGAGGTTTGACGAAGTTTTTTAACATTTCTATCAATGCTATACTCACAGCACCATCTTGTAACATATTTTGTCCATTAGAATTTCCACTACCCCCAGTCATTAGTATTTGTGGTAATTCTATTTTTGTATGCTCCAACGCCTTAGCCCATGCTTTATCAGATTCAAGTTGTGCGTATATATCAGATGAGAGAGTGTTAACTATTTCACGAAATTCGTTAATACTAATGTCTTTAAGTTGCTTCTCGTAAGCAGCTTTCATATCCAATTCTTGTTGTTGTCGCTCTAAGTCAACCTGATTGTTTATTTGTTGTACTTGTGCTTCTGCTTTTTTTTGGATAAGATATGCTTGAGTATTGAAATTTGTAATCTCCAAATTCTGCTGCGCTTTTATAGATTCAGCCTGAGCATCGTTTATTACCTGTTGTTTTATGAGACTCTGACGTTGTTGCTCTGTTAACTGTTCTTGTTTATAGTTTTCAGCTTTTTGTTGCAGAATTTGACGCTCTCTTAATAGAGCCTCTAATTCATCCGGTAAATCAATATTTGTCATCAAAGTCTGAATTGACTGTACACCATAAGAGTTAAGAGCATCTGTAATATAGTCTGCTGCATTTCTTTGAATTTCTCCTCGTTTGTCGAAGAAATCAAGCGCGTCATATCCTTGAGCCGAAACCTGAAAATGAGAGTCAACTAGAGGTCCTAAAACTCTAGTTACTAGATTTCTGATAGCAGGAGATTTGACGACTTTTTGACTATTACTATCGAGAAGTTTAGAATCGTTTGGTTGCAAAGAATCAATAGGTTGAGAGCCGGTTTTAAGAATCATTTTAGGGGCATCATTCTCCGCTATGCAGATAGTTTGAGTCAATTCCAACTGAAACACGAATCCATCTTTAGATCGAAGTTGCAAAGGTTCAAGGATTTTATCGTAGTTTTCTTCTGGTTTCCCTTCCGATTTAGACCAATTTAAAATAATTTCGTTGGTGGGAACGACATGAACACTTTTGATCCTTGTATTTATAGGATATTTCGCTGGTAGAAGAGGCTTACGCTGTATTCCTTTGTACCCCTCTTCTACAAGTCGAGAATCATTTTTCGACTTATCATCAACTGTTTTACCGACATAGGAAATAATCACACCAACTTGCTCGGCAAGAATTGAAACAAGTGGAACTTGTTCAACTCGAACAAACCAGGGATTTAAAGTCCAAGAACCTTCTTGCAAAAATTCTTGCTGTAAACCCTTATAACCTCCAGCTTCTATGAATTTTTGCGGTTTCTGAAAATTGTCATGGTCTTTAATTATAGCCCCAGCAATTTCTTCCTCTGGAAGCGTTTTCCCCTCAAGTGTTGTAACAATACCAATTTTGTCTTTGCCTACGGTATAAATCTTTAATTCTTCAGGTTTTAGATTGTATTTTTCGGCATTGGCGGAAGTAATCACAGTAAACAGATCAGTATTAATCTGATAAGTTCTTGCTGGCAGGATTGCCAACTGTTTGCCACTTTCACCACCATTTTCAATAAAAGCTTGAGCATCTTCAAAATTATGGCATTCAACAATTTTACCTAAATTTCTATCTTCAGGTCTGGTTAAACCATCATTAGCAACAACTAAACCTATTTCTCCTTGAGGAACTTTCGTGACCGAATCAATCTTAATTTCAAATAAATCGGTATTAATTTGATAAGTACCAGGTGTTAAAAAGGCTAATTGTTTACCACTTTCTCCTTGATCATAAAAAGCTTGGGCATCTTGAAAGTTATTGCATTCTATGACTTTACCAAAAGTTCGATTTGTTGGTAGAGGTTTTCCACTTGTGGCTCGAACCAAACCAATTTGATCTTCTGCAATACGAACACACTTTACTCTTTTTATTTTAAAAATATTGGTATTAATTTGATAGATATTAGAGGTTAAAATCGCTAATTGTTTACCGCTTTGACCACCATTATCAGCAAAAGCTTGGGCATTCTGAAAGTTATTGCATTCTACGACTTTACCAAAAGCTTGACCTGGCGGCAGGGGTTTACCGTCTCTGGCCTCAATGAGACCTACTTCGTCTTCGCGTATACGAATAACATTCACTATCTCAACGGAGAATAACTCAGTATTGATACGATAAGTACCAGTAGTTAAGGTTGCTCGCTGTTTTCCTTTTTGTCCACCATTCTTGATAAATGCCTTAGCATCTTGAAAATCATTACACTCGACCGCTTTTCCAAAGTTTTGACCTGGAGGTAAACTTGCGCCATCTCTGGCATCAACTAGACCAACTTCATCGGCTGCGATCACAATTGCCTTAACTATGCGAATTTCAACATTAGGCAAATTAAGATGGAGTCCAGG
>JBJTTJ010000035.1:0-9125 GCA_046080125.1 Cuspidothrix sp. | reverse complement strand
TATAGTTTAGTCTCAGGTACAGGTAGCACAGACAACGGTTTATTCTCTATTAGCAATAACCAACTCAGAGCTAATAGTATTTTTGACTTTGAAACTAAAAATAGTTATAGTATTCGAGTCAGAACTACAGATCAAGGTGGGTTATCTTTTGAGAAACAATTTACTATTGGTATTACTAATGTAGATAACATTATTACAGGTAATGCTAATAATGAAAACTTTACTACCACAACCGAAAAAGATATCATAGATGCTCAAGGTGGCAATGATACTATTACCAGCGTCTTTGGCAACCTACAACAGAATGATATTATCAATGGTGGTACAGGTTTTGATACTCTGAATATTACAGGAGGAACTGCCACAAATTCAATCTCCATTGATCTTAATAATACCACTAATCAAGTGAATATTAGCGGCACTACAATTACCAACTTTGAACAGTTTAATTTAAGCAATTTTGTAGGTCAAAGTAACTTTTTAGGTAACAGTGCAAATAATATCTTTAATGGTGGCAAGGGGAATGATATTATCAATGGAGGCGATGGCAATGATACCTTAATTGGTGGAGCAGGAAATGATATTCTTACTGGTGGAAAAGGTCAAGATATGTTAACAGGTGGTTTAGGAATTGACCGTTTTGATTATCGCAATTTAAGCGATTCTTTACTAAACGGATTTGATGTAATCACAGACTTCAATGCTACCACTGGTAATGATTTATTCCGTGTTTCCATTGCAAGAACCGGATTTGTAAATGTTGGAGTAGTAAATTCCCTGAATGCAGCAGATATAGGAGCGAAATTAACAGGTACAGTCTTTACCTCAAATTTTGCTGCTCAATTCAGCTTTGGACAAAAAACCTTTGTTGCAATTAATGATACAACCGCAGGGTTTAATGCTGCTAATGATGCTATCATTGAAGTTACAGGATTAATAGGAACATTGAATGTCAATAATTTTGTGATTACTTAACTTTCTGCCTCCTCTGCCTCCTTATTTTCTGCTTTTGAACGTGCTAAACTATCAATGGCATCACCTAAAGCTGTGGTTAGACTTTTACGAGTTTGAGCGTGGTTTTCTTGTTCAAGTTTTAATGCTTGTAGTAGGCAATCACGCTCCTGAATAACTTGTAATAATTGACTTTGTAACTCTTCAATAGAAGTAAATTGAGCAATTTGTTCCTGAATAGCCATAGTATTGTCAGTACCAGCTTCAGAATTGATACCTGAAAACTTTTGAAATTCAGCTTTGACAGCTAATATAGCTTCCTGGTGCATTTTTGCGTCTGCACGTCTTTGTTCTGCCTCGGTATTATAAAGTTGTCGCCATTTTTGCGAACTTTCCCAAGCCTCATCTCGTTGACGCTGAAATTGCTGCATCTGTTGTGTCAGAGACAGAATTTCAGTTAACCACTTTTGGGTTAAATGGGTAGATTTATCAATATTTTCAGTCATTATTTTGCTTATTAGCCCTAGTAAAATACTAATTGCTAGTTTACACTTATACAATCTAGCATAATAACTACTCTTTAAGCTCAAGATTAAAGTGAAAGTTTTTAACCTCACATCTTTTTTAGGTAATTCATGTAGCTTGCTTCGGTGAAGGGTATTACCCCTACTTTCGTTCTCTTTTGCGTAAGTCCTGTTATTATTAGTGTTAGCTTCTTTTGTAGTATTTATCAGTGACTTACTCTTGCCTTGCTACAAGGACAATTTTTAACATCAACCTACTTATTCAAAATGTCTAATTCTTCTGAACAGTTTTCTATTACATCTGATGGTTATGCACCTCGATTGAAGCGGCTACGTCAACTGAGTAGACTATTAGATGATATAGTTAATATTCCCGGCACAAAAGTGGGAATTGGGTTAGATCCCATTATTGGATTATTGCCTTTATGTGGTGATGTTTTAGGACTCTTACTTTCGTTGTATATTATCATTGAATCGGCACAATTGGGCGTATCTAAAGCTACATTAGGAAGGATGGTAATAAATGTAATTATTGATTGCTTAGTTGGTGCTATTCCCATGTTAGGAGATTTATTTGATTTTGCCTGGAAAGCCAATAATTACAACATTATTTTATTAGAAGAAGCCTTAAAAAATCCCCAGAAAAACAAAAAAGTAGATAAATCTTTTATAGTGTTTTTTTGTATTAGTTTATTTTTTCTTGCTGTTGTCTTAATAGCCATACCTATGATACTACTAAGAGTATTATGGAACTTGTTCACTGGTAGTTAATTATTCTATAAAATTATGAAAGATTGGTGGCAGGATAATTTTCCTCAAGGACGGCAAAATCTAGTTATTAGTGATTCCCAAGGCTATCCTGTTCAAATAGCTTATGGTGAAAAAGGTACAGGTAAACCACTTATTTTATTACATGGTTTAGGCAGTTGGAGTTATAATTGGCGACATAGTATTGAACCATTATCACAACATTTTCGAGTCATTTGTTGTGATTTTAAATGTTTTGGTTTTTCAGAAAAGCCTGTATCTCGTCGAGAAGAAACAGGACATCAAATTATTGAATTAAAACGCATTATTCAAAGTTTATGTGATGAACCCCCTATCATTGTGGGAGAATCTATAGGTGCATTAATTTCATTAGGATTGGCTGGTATAAATCCTCATTTAATTGGACGATTAGTAGTCATTAACGCCCCTATTTTCACGAAAACTTTACCTCACTGGGCGATGGGTTTACTAGCACAAACACCAATAGAAATTATTCATGCAATTGATAATTTACGTCTTGCATATTGGTTTGCACCTTTAGTCAGAGAAGTGATGGGAACAGAAAGACGTAAGGTATTGTATAATCCTTCATTATTAACAGAAGAAGATATTTATTGGATTACTTACCCATTCATTGAAATTCCTGGAACTTTGGTAAAAGTGGCAGAGGAATTACAAATTGCCGCCAAAGAAATTGAAAATTTGCGAATAAACCAGCCAAGTATGCTAAAAAATATTCAAAATAATCTCAAAAATATTGAATGTCCAACTTTGGTATTATGGGGTGATCAAGATAGTTGGTTTCCTGCAAGTCATGGAGAAAAATTACATCAACATCTTCCTAATTCTCGGTTACAAATTTTAGAAAACTGTTATCATGATGCCTCAACTGGTTCTGCTGATGTAGTGAATGCCGCCATTTTAGAATTTTTAAAAGATACCGACTTTTGTTAAATAAAAAGAGAGTGGGAGGAGGCATACCAAAAGCCTGAAATCTCCCACTCTACACTTGCTGCTGTAGCGGTTAGGAATATATATAAATACTGCCAGTTATTTTAGGGGGGTTGACTGAAAAAAAGACAGTGTTTATATGCAGGTAATATTCCAATTGCAGCAAATGTGAAATCTGATCATTATTTAATAGTCATTTAATTGCTGATATATTGCTTTACTGATGCTGGATAAATGTTGGCATAAACTGAAATATCTCAAAAAGAAATTGATATGTAGTAACACCTGATAACTATATCCTTGAAGTCAGTTATCTTGCACTAATGTAACTGAAGTAATTAAAACTTGGTTGCCAAGTTGGCATTTTCTTCAAAGCCTCATTTTTGCAAGTTTTTAAAAACTGGTGAATCTCGCTGTTGAGAACTATGTTGAGATATATTCAGTAAGTCTGTAAAAAATTCTCTATGAGTATTTAGGGGATAGATTTTCTCTGGTGGCAAAATGATCAACAAATTTTTGCTATTAGATGGTGGGGAAGGGCGTTTATGGGAGTTAAATTTGTGACTATAGCGATTTTTGGGAATACTTCTTCGTATATCTTTGGAGTTTTGTATTAGGTAGAAAATGACAAAAGAACCGGAAGCACAGCAGAATATTACTGAAAATGTCAACCATAGGGGTATAGGATTATTGTTACTGGCCAATGTGGAAACGGTTGATTGTGTGGGTATCAATGGAGTTTCTACTTGTAGCTGTGGCACATAGTCAGTATAACTAAGTTGATAATAGGCAAAAATAGTAACTCCGATAGGTATCAGGAATAAACTCAAAAACCAGATACCAGGATACTGTTGTAAGAAATTTACCAGGGGTTTTCTATTATCTGGATTTTTTTTTAACTCTTGTTCATTATCCATCACATTTATCACATCAATAATAATTCTGAGCAGAGGGGAAAAGTTTGTTAGTAGATCCCCGACTTCTTTGATTGATTGTATTCAGAAACTATCAATCTATCTTAGAAGCCTGGGACTTTATCACCTCACCTGAGTCCTTGCGGAGAAACCAAAATTCTCCCCATTATTTTTATACCTAAATCATCTAACCAATTGGGGAATGTCTTTCAATTGCTAGTTGAATTAACTGATCTACTAACTGAGGAAATGTTAGACCAGAATTAGCCCAAAGTTGGGGATACATACTGGTGGAAGTAAAGCCTGGTAAGGTATTAATTTCATTAATGAAAATTTCTCCGGTTGCTTCGACATAGAAGAAATCTACTCTGGATAAACCAGCTGCATCAACAGCAGTAAAAGCTTGTAAAGCCATTTCTTGAATTTTCTGGGCTACAACATCTGGTAAATTAGCAGGAATAAATAAATCAGCTTTACCCGGAGTATACTTAGTTTCATAATCGTAAAAATCACTATTAAAAGTAATTTCACCAATGACGGAAGCTTTGGGGTGATCGTTGCCTAAAACCGCACATTCAACTTCTCTGGCCACAACTGCAGCTTCCACAATCATCCGTCTATCATAAGTTGCTGCATTGTCTAAAGCTGTTTCTAATTCCTGACGCGATCGCACTTTAGCAATTCCTACCGATGAGCCCAGATTAGCAGGTTTGACAAAACAGGGGTAGCCCAATGTGGCTTCAATATCATCACACAGTTTAGGAAAAACACAAGGATTTGACCAAACTTGCGCTCTCGTTACAGCTTGATATTTTACTTGAGGTAGTCCCCTTTGTGCAAAGGCCATTTTCATTGCAATTTTATCCATTCCTGTTGCTGAACCTAAGACCCCAGAACCAATAAAGGGGACTTGCATTAAAGTGAGTAAACCCTGAATTGTTCCATCTTCACCATTTGGACCATGAAGAATGGGAAACCAAAATTCCACTTCTGTAGTTTGCGGTGGAAATTGCCATAAATTAGGGGTTGTGGTGAGAGATTCCTGGGGAACACCTGATGCTAAAACCTTTTCGGCTATTTCCCCACCTTGCCAAGCGCCATTTTTTTGGATGTAGAAAGGTAAAACTGCGTATTTATCAGCGTTTTCTTCTAGACTTAAAGCTTTAGCGATCGCTTGTGCAGAAATTATAGAGACCTCATGTTCTCCAGAACGCCCACCAAACAGCAAACCTACCTTTAACTTACTCATTTTTTCATATCTCCACAAATCCGCAATTTCCATTATCGCCAAAGAAAGGCAATAGGGAATAGGTCAGAAGCTTTGGTTTCTCACTCTTTCTAAGTATAGTTACGCACAAACAAGACTTTAACCGCAAGCATCTTCCTTTGAAAATTTGAAAACAACCGATTTAAAATACACCAGAAGATTCGATCACTACGGTTACCGCTGACAGCAAGCTGGCAATCTTACATCATCAAAATACTGTTGCTATTTCTTGTCAAAATAACAATATTTGTGACAATTACGCTAGAATTATTAAAGGTTCGTTACAGATATGGCAAATCATCCCTATTTCTGTTAAGACAAACGAACCTTTAGCTTATAAATCTAAACACACTAAAGCTCACCGTAACCCTCTATGACGCTCCCAATTCGTAACGTCGCCATTATCGCCCACGTTGACCACGGTAAAACCACCCTGGTTGATGCTCTCCTCAAACAGTCCGGCATTTTCCGCGAAGGCGAAGACGTTCCGGATTGTGTCATGGACTCCAATACGTTGGAAAGGGAACGTGGAATCACAATTCTTTCCAAAAATACGGCGGTTAAATATAAGGAAACCCTGATCAATATAGTTGATACTCCCGGACACGCTGACTTCGGTGGAGAAGTTGAACGGGTATTAGGAATGGTAGATGGATGTCTACTAATTGTTGATGCTAACGAAGGACCAATGCCCCAAACCCGCTTTGTACTTAAAAAAGCCTTAGAAAAGGGATTGCGTCCTATAGTTGTCATCAATAAAATTGACCGAGCTAAAGCTGATCCTCACATTGCTGTAGATAAGGTCTTAGACCTGTTCTTGGAATTAGGCGCGGATGACGATCAGTGCGATTTCCCCTATCTGTTCGCTTCCGGTATGGCAGGTTATGCTAAGGAAAGCTTAGAAGCAGAAGCAATAGATATGCAGCCTTTATTCGATGCTATTTTGCGTCACGTACCAGCACCAGTAGGAGATCCTAACAAACCACTGCAACTGCAAGTTACGACCCTAGATTATTCCGAATATCTAGGACGGATTGTAATTGGTAGAATCCATAACGGCACGATCCGCGCTGGACAACAAGCGGCTTTGATTACAGAAGATGGAACTATTGTCAAGTCTAAGATCTCTAAACTAATGGGATTTGAAGGCTTGAAGCGGGTGGAAATGGAAGAAGCTTCTGCCGGTTATATTGTTGCGGTAGCTGGTTTCGCAGATGCCTACATTGGTGAAACTATTACCGATCCTAACGAACCTCAAGCATTACCACTAATCAAAGTAGACGAACCAACCTTACAGATGACCTTCTGGGTGAATGATTCACCTTTCGCGGGTCAAGAAGGTAAATTGGTAACATCTCGCCAAGTGCGCGATCGCTTGTTTAGAGAACTAGAAACCAACGTAGCTTTACGGGTAGAAGAAACAGATTCCCCCGACAAATTCCTAGTTTCCGGTCGGGGCGAATTACATTTGGGTATTTTAATTGAAACCATGCGTCGGGAAGGATACGAATTCCAGGTTTCCCAACCACAGGTAATTTACCGCACAGTTAACGGCCAACCTTGCGAACCTTACGAATTGCTAGTTTTAGACGTTCCTGCCGACTCCGTTGGTAGCTGTATTGAACGCCTGGGACAACGCAAAGGGGAAATGCAAGATATGCAGCCTGGGGCTGGCGATCGCACACAATTAGAATTTGTGATTCCTGCCCGGGGATTAATTGGTTTCCGGGGTGAATTTATGCGGATGACCCGTGGTGAAGGCATCATGAACCACAGCTTCCTCGACTATCGTTCCCTGTGTGGAGAAATCGAAGCCCGTAACAAAGGCGTTCTTATCTCCTTTGAAGAAGGCGTATCTACATTCTATGCTATGAAAAACGCTGAAGATAGAGGTGCATTCTTCATCATTCCTGGAACCAAGGTTTATAAAGGTATGATTGTTGGTGAGCACAACCGTCCCCAAGACCTGGAATTGAACGTTTGTAAAACCAAACAGCTAACCAACCACCGTGCTTCCGGTGGGGATGAACTCGTACAGTTGCAAGCACCCGTAGATATGAGTTTAGAACGTGCATTGGAGTACATTGGACCAGATGAATTAGTAGAAGTTACACCTCAATCAATTCGTCTCCGCAAAATGGCCAAGAAATTAGCCAAACGCTAATCTCTAGGGGTGGGATAAACCCACCCTAATTTTTCATCCGCGTTCATCTGCGTTTATCAGCGTTCGATTAACTTAACTTATATTTAATTTTCCCAAATTACCGAAAAAAATATTTTCTCAATAAACCCCCCCTTATTCTCAATATTATTGATAACATTCTCAATTATTTAACGAACTTTGGTGATTTCAGCCATTGATATTGACACTGCTTTGACTTTTTGGTATTTTTAGTTAAAATCCCAAGGGATTGCTATTGACTCACGTACAGACGGAAAAACTACCAATATAAGATTGTACTTCATTTCTTGTAACATCTGCTGTATCTGATGCTCTATACAACTATTTAAGGTTTAATATAATGACAGATGCACAAAAACCTAATAAACCCTTATTTTCTCAACATTATTTAACATATCGTATTCAAGAATTACCAGAATGGCAATTAGATATTACCTCAGAATTTGAGCAATTAAATAAACTTTATCTTACCAAGAAAGCCTTTTTACCTACATTAAATGAATTCCAAACAGAAGAAGAATTTATTAAACCTGCATTAGAAATATTAGGTTTTAAATATATTCCTCAAGTTATCACTCGTGGGAAAGGTAGAGCAGAACGTCCTGATTATGCGTTGTTTGCTAATGAAAGTGAACGGGATACAGCTTATACATTACAAACTAATGAAACTGCATTTTATAATCAAGTATTAGCTATAGCAGAAGCTAAATATTGGGAAAGACAATTAAGTAAAGTTTCTGCAAATGATCAACGGGATATTTTTAAAAATGAAAACCCATCTTTTCAAATTTCCAGTTATTTAATAGGTACAAATGTTGACTGGGGAATTTTAACTAATGGGAGAGAATGGCGGTTATATTATCGGTTAGCTTCTTCCACTGCAACAGAATTTTATCCCATTGATTTGGTAGAATTATTAGAAAGTGAAGATGTAGAGAAATTCAAGTATTTTTGGTTATTTTTTAGACGTGCTGCTTTTGAAAAAGATAGTTATAATAAAAACTTTTTAGAACGAGTCAGAGAAGGAAGTACAATCTATGCAACTCAAGTAGGAAATGAGTTAAAAACATTGGTATTTGAACAGATATTTCCTAACTTAGCAGGAGGTTTTGTTGCAGATGCTTTCAGACGGGGAAAAAACATAGAATCAAAACAAGTTTACACTGCAACTTTATCATTTTTATATAAGTTGTTATTTCTATTATATGCCGAAGCTAGATATTTATTACCAATTACCACAGCTTACCGTGATTATAGTTTAATGAAAATTACCCAAGAAATAGCAGAAAGTGTTGATAAACAAAAAATATTAAGTCAAACTTCCACTAGAATTTATCAAAGTTTGTTGAGTTTATTTGAAATAGTAGATAGAGGTGATGTAGCTTTAGAAGTACCTCATTATGATGGTGGTTTATTTCATTTTGATTTTCATGAATCTGGAGATATTAAAGATTATCCAGATAACTATTTTTTGTATGAACATCAATTATCAGATGCGGTTTTAGCACCTGCTTTAGATAAATTAGCAAGATTTGAAAAATTACCCATTGACTACAGCTTTTTAGGAG
>JBJTTJ010000034.1:0-6474 GCA_046080125.1 Cuspidothrix sp. | reverse complement strand
AGCGATAAGCATTTAGATACTAACCGTCTCCAGTTGGTGATTATTTGAGTTTGTAAAAAAAGCGACTTTATTATATTCATTCACAGAAACCTTGTATTTGTCAGTGGTTAGTGGTCAGTTGTCAGTGGTCAGTTGTCAGTTGTCAGTGGTCAGTTGTTGGTTGTTGGTTGTCAGTTGTCAGTGGTCAGTTGTTGGTTGTTGGTTGTTAGTAAAAAAATCTTCTCTGCCCCCCCGGCATCTTTGCTTCCTATCTCCTCGCATAAATACCCGGCGCGTAAGCCTCAATAACTTTACCAGTACGAGTGCAAGTTATCATCAGATAGTCACAGCTAGGGCATTGTGTTCGTGTAACTTGACTATCAACAATATAATGACGTTCAGCCGCACTGCCGCAATTTGGGCAATGAATCTTGTATGATACTTGCATTTTAAAACCCCTGGATTGAATAACTTTCTAAAAAAATTGACAAAAATTCTTTAATGACCGTGAGTAAATCCTATACAACCAAAATATTTGATATCCTCACTTATTATTATAAACCTGATAATCCTTATCATCATGCTTGAGATATATAAATTTACTTAGATGTAAATTTTCTTTAATTAGAAGTGATCCCTATGGTTTACTCCTTGAGATAGCCTAGTTTATCCTTGAGAAAAAACGAGCTATTTTTGTATTCAACCGCTACCAGATGGGAAAAACTGTAATCAAAGTCACAAAATTCGTAGTTTTAGATTTAATTAATATTTATGCAAATATTCAGCTATCGTAATCCGTCATACCCAGATTCCCGACTTCCCTTATTAATTGTGTTCATAAATGATAAATTAGACATCTGGTGGTAATTAAATATGCATAGCCATGCTCCTATAATAAATTATCATTAATTGGAGATTACCCCATTTTAGATGATATCCATCAGGGGTAAGTAGTGACCAGAAAAAAGAATTTTTTGGTTACTTATCGTAACTTTTTAATACTCCTAGTTCTTGCTGGATAGGTAAAACATCTAAAATATCAGTTTGAGAACAATATTTGAGGTCTTCTAAACATTCTAGACGTAATAATCGTTGACCGTGACTAGCTTGATGGAGTAGTCCTAATAAATCATTTTGCCATTGAGAGTAAAGAGCGATCGCACTAATTGCTTCATCATTACCACTAATTTCTGCTAGAGAAGAATTAGTTTGTTGATAAATACTATGGGCAATTGATCCAGCACATACTGTATCCTCTAAAGAATAACTACCTTCCCAACCAGAACCCACAATCCAGACAGTTTCCGGTTGTTTTGCTAACAGAAACTTAACTACTGCTGCTCGATTAATTAAAGCTGCTGCCAGGACAATAGGAGCTTTTTCGATTCTTTGTAAAGCACGAGTACCATTAGTTGTACTAATAAATAGGCGCCGTCCTGCAACTAATTCGGCGGTACAATCTAGGGGTGAATTACCCAATTCAAAACCAGCGACCTTAGCACCTCCCCGTTCTCCAGCCCTGAGGCGTTTTTCAGATGGCCATTTTTCACTCACTGCCATAAGCTGGTCTAAATCGCTGAAAACTTGTACAGCTTCGCCTCCGGCGGCTAAAACCGTCGCCATTGTGCTAGTTGCTCGCAAAACATCCACAGCGATCGCACATTCTGGCACTATATCAGTTGGGGTCAATTCGGGAGTGTGATATACAAATATCTTCACGTGCTGGTTACACCTATTTTATAAGACTGCGGTACTATTCTACCTACTTGATGTCCCCAATTGCCGATCCTAAAATATCTCCCTTGATCAATACATAAATACTGATTGATCTTCAACAGTCTATTAATTAAGCTTTTAGCTTTTTATATAGCGTTTCCCAGTCTAATGAAGTACACACCAATTTATTCACTGTTCCCAGTTAAGAGTTCCCTGTTCCCTAAAAGGAAAAAACTTTGTACCTCACTCTCACCAGGATGGGAACGGCTATATTACTTATTCTGATATTAAGTATTAGAAAAACTTGTCACCAAATGAGGACAAAGATTTTTTTGTGTAACACTTGGATAAGTCCTAGTAAAATGTCTATGTCCGTCATGAGAACCTTATGCCTAGTACCACTGATTTTCTGCAATATACCCAATGGTCAGGAATTGCCACAGTAGTATTTGCAGTCCTGACAATCTTGGCCTTCATTCTACAATGGGGCTTCCGCTTCCGACTGGTGGGGACAACAAGCTTTATGCTGGTACTGACAGCAGGGTTATTTTCACTTTCCCTTGTCCCTCTAACTCGCACAGTAATTCCCGGTGCTGTCCAGTACACCCTCGTTTATGATGGTGGTTCTAACCAAACTGTAATTGCTACTAAACCAGAAATTACACCCACAGAATTAGAAGCTACCCTACGTCAAGCAGCCAGTAACCTTTATTCCTATGGTCGCTTAGGTAGTGGCGGTAATAAACAACTCACAGTCCGCGCCCGCACCATTATCCACCCCGAACCAGGTTTATCTATACCCCTATACCTGGGTCAAGTAAACCGCACTTTAGTGAGTCGTGAAGACCCAGAAATAGCAGTAGAAGTTTATTTAGACAAGTTTGCCTTATTACCTCAATCTCATAAGTCATAGGTGAGAGTTCACTGTTAACAGTTGACAGTTAACAGTAAATTGATCAAAGAAATATTTCTTTTATTTTTGATGGCAAAATTTTTTGTCATCTACAATACAATAAAGAATATCTGAAAATTTAATTAAGAAATAAGTAGGTTGGCAAAATAAAACCAAACTATGTAAAAAAAGTAAAAAGGCCTAAAACCCTTTTTCCTCCTGGTTTCTGCCTGATTCCCAGGACAATTTTTAACGCTAACTTACTTATCTATGGTTTTGCCAAAATAGTGATCATGTCTAAGCAACATTCTATGGAAACTTTATCTAGTCAAACCCCTGTAGTAAAAGAATATAGAGATATTCCTGGGAACGTCTCGATTATTTCTCCGGGGAAAGTTATTCGCGGTGCGGGTGTGTTGTCAACTGTTGTCAGTGAAGTGGTTAAATTGGGAACTCGTCCGTTAATTATTGCTGGTAATCAGACCATTAATATCACTCAAAAGAGTTTACAGCCGCTTTTCCAGTCTTCAGAAATAGATCCTATCTGTGTTTCCTATGGTGCTGATTGTTGTGAGGCGAGTTTAAAAGCTTTGGGAAAACAGGCTAGAGAACATCAGACCGATGTAATTATTGGTTTTGGTGGTGGTAAAGCCTTAGATACAGCTAAATTAGTCGCCCATCAGTTGCAATTACCAGTGGTGACAATTCCCACATCTGGGGCTACCTGTGCAGCTTGGACAGCACTTTCTAATGTTTATTCACCAACCGGGGCATTTTTATATGATGTGGCTTTACCTCGTTGTCCTGATGTGTTGATGTTGGATTATGATCTGATTCAGACCGCACCCCAAAGAACTTTAGTGGCAGGAATTGGGGATGCGATCGCTAAATGGTATGAAGCATCGGTCAGCAGTGGACACCTGGAAGAAACCTTAATTATTGCCGCAGTCCAACAAGCGCGAGTTTTACGAGACATTTTATTACAAAAATCCGCCACCGCCTTACAGTCTCCCGGTAGCCAAGTTTGGCAAGAGGTTGTTGACTGTTCCGTACTCCTAGCTGGGGTAATTGGCGGACTAGGTGGAGCGCGATGTCGCACAGTCGCTGCCCATGCGGTTCATAATGGACTAACCCACATTTGCGGTCATGGTAGCATTCACGGCGAGAAGGTTGCTTATGGTATCCTAGTACAACTGCGGTTAGAAGAAATGATCCAGGGAAATCAACTAGCAGCATCAGCAAGACAACAATTGTTGAAGTTCTACGCAGAGATTGGACTACCCCAAAGATTAGCAGATTTGGGATTGGGTAATATCACTCTGGGCGAATTACAAACAGCAGCAGAAATTAGTTTACAACCTAATTCTGATATCCACCGTTTACCCTTCCCAGTAGCGTTGGAACATTTGATGGCCGCAATGGTTTCAACCACTGCACCAAATCAATTAAAAATTAAAAATTAAAAATTAAAAATGGGTAATTGGTAAAATTTTCATCTATTCCCTGTCACCTGTCACCTGTCACCTATTCCCTGTTCCCTGTTCCCTATTTCGAGGTTGAAAGAATGAGTTTAAGTTGGATTGCTCCGGCAGAACGGATACAAAAATTACCCCCTTATGTGTTTGCTCGTTTAGATGAATTAAAGGCTAAAGCTAGGGAACAAGGACTAGATTTAATTGATTTGGGGATGGGAAATCCTGATGGACCTACGCCCCAACCAGTGATAGAAGCGGCCATGGCAGCTTTACAAAATCCCGCTAATCACGGTTATCCGCCTTTTGAAGGGACTCCTAGTTTCCGTAAAGCCATTACCCAATGGTATCATCGCCGTTATGGTGTGACACTAGACCCTGATAGTGAGGCTTTGCCATTACTTGGTTCTAAGGAAGGATTGGGACATTTAGCGATCGCCTATATTAATCCCGGTGATATTGTTTTAGTACCTTCACCATCCTACCCTGTCCATTTCCGTGGTCCGATTATTGCTGGGGGTGTGATTCACAATTTAATTCTCAAGGAAGAAAATAACTGGTTAATTGATTTAGGGGCAATTCCTGAAGAAGTAGCCAGAAAAGCCAAAATTCTCTATTTTAATTATCCCAGTAATCCTACTGCCGCCACCGCCCCCCGTGAATTTTTTGAGGAAATTGTCGCCTTTGCACGCAAGTATGAAATTCTGTTAGTTCATGATTTATGTTATGCAGAATTAGCTTTTGATGGTTATCAACCTACAAGTTTATTAGAAATTCCCGGTGCAAAGGAAATTGGTGTAGAGTTTCACACTCTTTCTAAAACCTATAATATGGCAGGTTGGCGCGTCGGTTTTGTAGTGGGCAATCGTCAGGTTATTCAAGGTTTACGAACCTTAAAAACTAACTTAGATTATGGTATTTTCTCCGCTTTACAAACAGCGGCAGAAACAGCTTTACAACTTCCCGATTCCTATCTACATGAAGTCCAACAACGTTACCGCACCCGCCGAGATTTTCTAATTGATGGTTTGGGTAAACTGGGGTGGAACATTCCCACAACTGAAGCAACTATGTATTTGTGGGTAAAATGTCCTGGAGCTATGAATTCTACAGATTTTGCTTTGCAGGTTTTACAACAAAATGGGGTAGTTGTGACACCAGGAAATGCCTTTGGTGTGGGTGGTGAAGGCTATGTAAGAATTAGTTTAATTGCTGATTGCGATCGCTTGGGTGAAGCTTTAGAAAGATTTAAGGAAGCGGGTATTCGCTATCAATCGGAAGTTTCTGTTTCTGCGTAATCATAAAAGCAATAGGCAATAGACAAGAGGGAAGAGTGTTCCCTGTTCCCTCTCCTAAATATAAAATTTATTTTGCACGACTACTTATTTAGCTTTTGCCTTTATTAAGCCAGGTGCAAATTACCTCGCAACGTTTTTGATGGTAACTCACCAAACATTTCCTTATAATCCATGGCAAAATGTGGAGCATTCCAAAATCCCCACTCCTGAGCCACATTTGTCACTGTTTTTGTATTTGGGTTGGCATTCATTAAAGCACGACGTACACCATTGAGCCGTTGAACTTTAATATAAGCCATAGGACTAATACCAAAAACTTCCTGAAACCCACAACATAAGCTACTACTACTAGTTTCTAATTCCTCACATAGTTTTTGTAGTGTTAAAGGTTTATCCCTATAGGATTTAGAAATTTCTTCTGCTTTCCTGACCAGGGAATAACGACGGAATGGTCTTAACATACGTTGTTTTTTTTGAGCGTTACTACCGAAGGTATGAATTAGTAATGGTAAAAAATCTTCCATGATTAATGATTGTATCTGTGATTGTATCAGTAATGATGGTTGGGTACTCAATATATTAGTAATTTGTTGATAGTAAGCTCTGAATCAGACTAGGAACGGCTATATTATCAAATTTGTTCACAATAGACTTGTCCGAAAATTAAATGTGCGTTTTCTAAAACCCTTGTAGAGACGTTCTATAGAACGTCTCTACATTAATTCCCGGAAATGTCTAATGAATTAATAACTGTTCCATGTCTGCGGACAAAGAAATTAATTCCGACCAAGAAGAACCTGTGACTAAATTTTGAGCGTGTGCGAGACGGTTACGTAAATGTTCAGCAGATTTGAGAAATTTTTCGCCCCCACGTTTAGAATTTAAGCCTAATTTTTCAAATAATTCTGGATGATTTAATATGCTTAATTCTTGATACAGTATTAATGCTCACTGATAGGTTATGAACAAAAAATCACCGTCAACCACCCATCACTTCCCTTCGGGTAAGTGAGGGCTTGTAAAAGCCTAGTTGACCAGACTCAGTTCTTAACCGAACTACGTTAGAGGTAAGAGTTAAAGACCTACCAGAGGATGCGTAGCTAGTTCCCTGCTCTAG
>JBJTTJ010000033.1:0-35378 GCA_046080125.1 Cuspidothrix sp. | reverse complement strand
GCGGTAAAATGTTTGGAACAAACTGGCGCAGATGGGGTAATGTGTTCTCGGGGAACTTTAGGTTATCCCTTTTTAGTGGGTGAAGTTGATCATTTTTTAAAAACAGGAGAATTATTACCACCACCTAACCCTATTCAACGTTTAGAATGTGCGCGAGAACATCTTTTTGCTTTATGGGAATATAAGGGAGACAGGGGAGTTCGTCAAGCGCGTAAACACATGACTTGGTATGCTAAAGGCTTTATGGGTGCTGCTGATTTACGAGGTAAATTAAGTTTAATGGAAACTGTACAACAAGGTTTAGATTTAATTGATGGTGCTATGGAAAGATTAGCTCATGGGTATGAAATAGAAGAAGAAATAGTATAGGAGAAGTCAGGAGTCAGGAGCAGCATATTACTATAAGTACAATTGTTAATTCCTCAAACTCCCATTTTTTATAATAAACCTCGATAACGAATAAAAATCAAAATCACAGCCCAAGAACCTAATGCTACTTTAACAGCAACTAGGATATTTAATATTGGCAAAATTCCACCACTAAATAATGTTCCTAACTCTCCGTATGGTAATTCTATTCCTGACAAAGTGATCACTGCTAAAACAATGAAAACTAATACCGAAACCTTTTCCCAAATAGCCGCGTGCCAACGTTGGTAAATGTCCTGCATGCATTGGTATGATGAGGTAATGGCTATTAGTCCAATTGCTGTACCACCGGCGACACCGGCAGCAAAACCACCTCCCGGACTCAAATGTCCTCTAATTGCTAATTCAATGCCCACTAATGCTGCAATTGTCGCCCCTAGACGGGCTAATATTATTGATGGTTGATCTTTAAATTGATAGATGCTACAAGATGGTTTTTCATTAGCTAATAGAAAATTAGCTCCGAGAATGGCAATAGTAAAGACAATAACTTCAAAGATTGTATCATATAGCCGATTTCTGAAAATAATCCCTGATACTGCATTGGGAACACCGCTTTCTTTAACCACTGTTTCCACAATGGAAATATCTGATAAATTTAGTTCGGAATTAGGCATGATCAGCATTTTCACAAATAAAGCTATTCCGGCTAAAATGTAAACTAATTTCATAAATGCTACACTCCTGATTCTAAAACGTCGAAATATCTGATAACTGTTTTTGGTGATGAAAGTTCGCTTTCTATGATGTTATAGATGCGTGGCACTCGAATTGCTGTTTGGTAGGTTTCTGTTGTTTGATCAGTTTCTTCTAAACGCACACAAGTAGCATGAATCTCTTTTTCAATTAATGCTTGTTGTAAGGTTTCCTGAGTGGGATAAGGTACAATTTCTAACCGCATATAATGTTTATTAAAAATATTGCGGAAGTCGTTGATAATTTGCTGGAAATTAGGATCTTGATTTCTTTCTATTGACTGATTTTCCATGACACCAAGACGTAATACTAATGATGAACGAACTGCGATCGCATACAAAGTAATTGATAGCATTGTTCCCATTAATGCTTCTGTTAAAGCCACATCTGCTGCCCCTAAAACTGCATCTACCATTGCCGCAACTGCACCGAGTACCCCACGAATTACTAAGGCATGATAGGGGTTAGTTTGAGTTACTAATATCCCCGCAGTTAAGGGTAATAAAGCAATGATTAAATAGAGATAATTATCATTCATGTTTTTTCTCTTCTGTTGAACAGTATGCTAATACATAACCCAGCATAGTATTCCAAATTGCTAAGGAAATAATGCCAAGGATAAGTAATGGCCATTCACTGGGTATTTTCAGTAATAGTCCGACAATAATCATCATTGAACCTAAAGTATCAGCAACAGAAAGTCCATGTAATTTGAATAATACTGATCTGTTGCTGACTAAATGAGAAGTTCCCCAAAACCAGAAAACTATGCCCATACCTATGCAGGTATAACTAAGAAGGTTGATCATACTTCACCTAATCTTCTAAGGATATGTGCTAATAACATTAAGCCGGCATTTCCTACTGTTAAAATAATCGCTGCAACTACACCAATCATCCAATCATCGCGCCAAACGGAAATTACGAGAATGATGATTGCTACTTTACTAGAAATGCTGCCGAATGCTAACATTTTCTGCCATGTATCATCACTTTTCCAAGCTTCGTAGATGGGAATAAGTAAGGCTAAAATCATTGCTACTAACACTATTTCTAGGTTCATACTTGTTTTTTCCTGGGTTGAATTTGGTGAACTTCATACCATCCTTCTTCGTGGTATTTTAAGACTATGGTTTTAGGGGTAAAGGTAATCAGAAATATATCCATGAAAATCAATAAAGGTGATCTGTTAAGTTTGACTTTCTCCATGATAATTTCTTCTTGATTATGGGGACGTAATATAATTTCAAATGCCTCCATGAAAGCTACTGGAATAGTGACGAAGATTTTAATTATTACTTTTAACCAGGATTTTAATTTTTCTGGTGATGACTTACCACGTGGTAAAAGTAAGGCAATAATTACACCGATGATAATATTTGTTAAACTCACATTAGCTGTGAGTAATAACCAAATTGATAGTCTTAATATGAAATGTCTAATCATGGGAAAGCCATCCAAAATAATAGGATTAAAGTTAAACTCATGACACCAATTAAATGCTCAAATTCTTCAAATACACGAGGTAGAGATATGGATAATTTCTTGAAAATGAAATGATATCCTAACCAACCCGCAGCAATAGTTAAAAGTGCTTTTGTGATATTGGTGATTTCATAAGCTGGAAGATAGACAATATTGGCCACAAATAATCCAGTGATTAAAAAGATTACTGATATCCAAAAACCGGATTTTGTTTTCTGTTCTTCTTCTGCTTTTGTATGGGGGAGAAAAATAAATTTTGCAAAAGAAATTGCTGTACCAACTGCGGCAATATTCATAGCTATAGATTGCCAAGATGCTAAATTTTTCATGCTTAAACTCTTGGCAGCAAACCCTGACAACAAAGGTAAACCAGAAATTGATAAACTAGCAATAACTAAGGGTATCCAAATTGTTATATGAATGGGTTTGTTTTGCAATTCTTTAAAATTGCGACTGGGTAAAGAACCCGCAATCAAAAATAAAGATGATTTGACTAATCCATGGGTGAGGGCATAAAATCCACCTACTACTGGTGCTGCGAGAATGAAGCCTAATTGGGAAATTGTGTGAAACGCCAACATTCGCTTCGTATCTTTTTCCAACATAGCATAGGAGACACCCATTAAAGCTGTTCCCACCCCAAAAATTCTAACTATAATATCAATTTCTTCGGAAACAAATGCAGTACGTAATAAAGGCAAAATACTGGCTTTAACGACAATTCCTGACATCAATGCAGAAACTGGTGTTTCTGATTCAGAATGAGTTAAAGGTAGCCATAAACCGGAGACAAAAATCCCCGCTTTGATTAATAATCCTAGAAAAATTAATGCTAGTGCTTCCGGTGGTGATCCCTTTAAACCGGCAAAACTAAAGGAATGATGTGTCTGATAAACCAGCACTGCACCAACTAGATAAAACAACATGGCAGTATTACTTACAAACAGATACCGTAATCCTACCCAAATTGAGCGATCACTACGGGGATAAGCAATCAATAAGAAAGCCGCAATACCGCTTACTTCTAATGCCACATATAAACTAATGAAATCTGCACAGACAAAGGCCGCATTCAGGCTACCATGGACAAGAATCATCTGGGCATAGAAAAAAGCCGTTTTATCACTGCGCCAGCAGTAGAGGGCAACAGCAGCCGTTACCAGGGCATTGGTTAAAATAAAGTAACCACTTAACTTGTCGGCTACTAAAGTGACACCGAAACTATCTAGTAAATTCAGAGTGATGGATGATGGTTCAACAAATAGCTGCAACCCATAAGCCGCAGAAGCAATAGTCCCCCACATTGTTAAATGTCGGTTAAGTTTGGGGACTAGAAAAATAATAAAGCCTAGAAAAAATGGGGTAGCAATCCAAGTCAGTGTAATAGTATTCATGGTGTATTATTTCTCTCAATCTCGTTACTTTCCAATGTGGGATTATCCCGTGCTAATTTCATCACACCAACTAGCATCAAAGCCTGTATCGAGAAACCGATAACTATCGCTGTTAATATCACTGCTTGAGGAACAGGATCAGCATAAGTAATGTTTTTTACCTCTGAAATAATGGGAGTGAATAACCCTTCTCGTGACGCAATTAGTACATAGAAGGCAATTACACCCGTACTCATTACGTCCATGGAGACTATTTTCATGACCAGGTTTTTTTTGAGGATAATCCCGAAAAAACCGCACAATATTGTTACCAGTACACACGCTTCTAACACAGGAATTATTTAATTTGATGATAAAGTGCTAACTTTATCTAAGCACGAATTTTTAGTGTTACAACAACTCGAACACTAAAAAGTTCTTATGATTATTATAGTTATACTCAATGATTTATGTTTTTACAACTTTTAAAGTCCTCAAATTACTATCTGCACAACCTGTAATAAAACCACCCATATTTTGAATTTCTTGCAAATATTCTAAAGCTGATTTTGTAATTACCTCTCCGGGCATCAATACAGGAATTCCTGGAGGATAAGGACAAATAATCTCAGCACAAATCCGGTTTTGAGTTTTCTCGAAAGCCAATATCTCACTATCAGCAAAAAAAGCCTCACGGGGAGAAATATATATAATGTTATTGATCTCATTTTTTTTATATTTACATCCTAATTTATGAGGTTTTATGGGAGTTATATAACTCAGATTATTTAAAGATTTAATCAATTGTAGAATATCTGATTTAGTATTTCCTAAACTAATAATAAATGTAAGATTTTGCCAAGATGAAAACTCTGGAGTTACATTAAATTTATCATCTAAAATTTCTTCAGCTTCAAACCCAGTAAAACCTAATTTATTAACGTTAACTGTTAATCTAGTTTCATCTAAATCTATAAATACTCGTGACTTTTCTTTTTGACGAATGAGAGTAGATAAACCAGGAATTTGATTAATTTTAGTTTTGGCTTCTTTAGCTAATTTCAAAGTTTTAGACATGAGCATTTTTCCCTGTAGTGCCATTTGCTGACGGGCAGCATCTAAGGAAGCTAACAGGATAAAACTAGGGCTAGTAGATTGAACTAATTGCAAAGCTTTATTAACTCTATCAATATCAATAATTGTCCCTTGAATATGTAACATAGATGCTTGTGTCATTGCACCCAAGGTTTTATGAATTGATTGAACAGTTAAATCCGCACCTAAAGATAAAGCAGATGTTGGTAATTCGGGGTGAAAATGAAAATGTGCGCCATGAGCTTCATCTACAATTAAGGGAATATTATATTGATGGGTAATTTGGGCAATACTTTTTAAATCTCCACAAATACCATCATAAGTAGGATAAACCATTAACACAGCTTTAGTATCTGGGTGTTTTGTTAATGCTGCTTTTAATGCTTGCGGTGTAATGCTGTATGGAATATCTAAATCTTCGTTATATTCAGGATTTATAAAAATAGGAATTGCACCGGAAAGAATCAATCCAGAAATAACTGAAGAATGGACATTTCTAGGGAGAATAATTTTATCTCCCATTCTACAAGTAGCGAGAATTGCGGCTTCAATTCCGCAGGTAGAACCATTAACTAAAAACCATGTTTTCTCTGCCCCAAATGCCTCAGCAGCAAGTTCTTGGGCAGCAAGAATTACGTTTTGGGGGGTGAATAAATTATCTAATTCTGCTAATTCTGTTAAGTCAGCACGAAAGACATCTTTACCAATTAAATCTATTAAAATTGGGGAAATACCCACACCGCGTTTATGTCCTGGGGTATAAAACGGGGCGTGAGGACGCTTTGTACAGGCTTTTAAGGCATCTATAAGGGGGGTTTGGTTTTGATTGAGCATTTTCGGTAAAATGAAGCATTTAGAGCTTGATGTGAAAATTGATAAATTATCGCATATAATTAACTAATAAACTATATTGGGTTCTGATTAAACTCTATGCCGACTAAATTTACAACAGAAGAAGAAGTAATTATTTTTGAAGAAGAGGAAGATCAAGAAATTGAGTATGAGTCTCAGAGTCAGTTAATTCCTGAATTGAAGCAAATATCTGAAATTATTGTTTCTGGAAGTGATTGGACAACAGCAACAATATGTGATCAAATTGTGCGCAGTAATATACAATTAAGCCCAAGATTTCAAAGACGAGATGCTTGGAGTATAAGTCGTAAAAGTAGGTTTATAGAATCACTGATACTAGGATTTCCTGTACCACAAATAGTATTAGCTGTTAAGTCAACAGAAAAAGGTAAATTCATAGTTATTGATGGTAAGCAAAGATTGTTAACTATCCTACAATTTTATGGTAGAAGTGAAGAAACTATTAACAATTCTTTTGCTCTCAAAAACTTAGAATTTAGACGTGATTTAATTGGTAAAAAGTATGATGATTTTCAAAATGATGTTCTCTTGAGTTCAGAACTGAATGCTCTCGATAATCAAACCATTCGGACTATATTAATTCGTAACTTTCCTAGCGAAAATTTACTTTATAAAATTTTTCTGCGGCTGAATGTAGAAAACACTCCATTATCTCCTCAAGAACTAAGACAAGCATTACATCCGGGTGATTTTATAAATTTCTTAGATGATAAATCAGTTGAAAGTCCGGCTTTACGAAAAATATTAAAATCCCTAAATCCTGATTTTCGGATGAGAGATGTCGAGTTGCTGTTGCGTTATGTAGGATTTCATTATTTTTTGTCTGAATATCGTGGTAATCTTAAAAAATTTCTTGATATGACTTGCGAAAAGCTTAATCAAGATTGGGATAAAAAACAGGATGATATTAAAAATTTAGTAAACGAATTTGAGGAAGCAGTACAAACAACAATTGATATTTTTGGAGATAATTTCTCTCGTATGTGGTCAAGTAATGATAAGAAATACCAAAATCAATTTAATCGAGCAATTTTAGATGTAATGGTTTTTTACTTTAAAGATGAGAATATCAGGAAATCTGCTGAACGGCATAAAGCACAAGTAGAAGATGCTTTTAAACAATTATGTTTAAATATAAAGTTTAGAGAAGCTGTTGAACGCAGAACGCAGAATATTCCTGAAACTTACAATCGTCTGAGATTGTGGGGAGAAAGTCTATTAGAAGTTTTAGATGTAGATTTTAACCTACCTGAACTTGTTGATAATCGGATTATTTTTAATGGGTTAAAATAGGATATCTTATACAACTATGCCAAAATCTGCTAGATTTAGGATTTTAACCAGGGAGTTAAATAGGTTAAAAAAACAATTTCTGCCCAAGATTAGCCCTACAGGTCTGTATTCTGATCGACATTTAGTGAGAACTCTTGCATATAGAGTTTTAGCTCATGCTGAAATTGAATCCTACCTTGAACAGAGAGCTTGGGAAGTTGTTCAAAATGCTAAAACTGCTTGGGATACAACAGGTAAGACTACTCGCACTTTAATATGTTTACTGGGGTTTTCTGGTTTAACTATGGATAAACCACCAGATACACTTAACAAACCCAATAATGTAAGTCAAGATAATCACGACAAGCGATTGAAAATAAGTAAGAAAATAGATTCAGCCATCAATAATTTTCGGTGGGTTAAAGATAATAATCATGGAGTCAAAGAAGCTAATATTTTGTCATTACTATTACCAATAGGAATAGATAGTAATGATTTAGATCCTGCTTGGCTTGCTACTATGAATACATTTGGAAAAGAACGAGGAATTGTTGCACATACATCAGCTACATCATACATGACTGTTCAATTACCAGATCCCGCAACTGAATTAAATACGGTTAAACAAATTACTCAAGAACTGTTAAGAATAGATGAGTTAATAAATAATTTAATGAGATGAAATATAAAATAGGATTATTCGTATATAATAATTTTAACTTCAAAAAATATCAGAATAACTTGTATAATACAACTATTTAACCTGTCACCCCTTACCCACCATGACAACTAGCGAAACGATGAACCAAGTGGACTACCTCCGCATCAGTTTAATTGATCGCTGTAATTTCCGTTGTCAATATTGTATGCCAGCAGGTGCAGAATTAGATTATCTTCTCCAACAGCAATTATTAACTAATGAAGAACTACTGACACTTATTCAAGAAGTATTTATCCCTGTTGGTTTTACCCGCTTTCGCTTAACCGGTGGTGAACCTTTACTCCGTCCCCATATAGTTGACTTAATCGAAAAAATTGACCACTTTCCCCAAACCCAAGACTTAGCAATGACAACCAATGGGTTTTTACTCGCTCCCATTGCCCAAAGTTTATATAATGCAGGATTAAGAAGAATTAATATTAGTTTAGATTCCCTTGACCCACACATATTTGAGCAAATTATTGGTAATCATGGCCGTGGACGGTGGCAGCAAGTATGGGAAGGTATTCAAACCGCTTATGATGTAGGTTTTGATCCGTTGAAGTTAAATGTAGTCGTCATTCCCGGTGTGAATGACCATGAAATTTTAGATTTAGCTGCCTTAACAATTAATAAACAATGGCACGTCCGATTTATTGAATTTATGCCCATTGGCAACGGAGATTTATTTCATGATCGGGGTTGGATATCTTCAGCAGATTTACGTCAGTCTATACGGGAACGTTGGGGCTTGACAGGATCTCAGGTTTGTGGTAGTGGACCGGCGGATGTTTTTCAAATTCCTGGTGCAAGGGGAACAGTAGGTTTTATTAGTCAAATGTCAGAATGTTTTTGCGATCGCTGTAACCGAATGCGACTTAGTGCTGATGGTTGGCTACGTCCCTGCTTATTAAATGAAACAGGGCAAATTGACTTAAAAACAGCCTTACGCGCTGGTATTAGCACTAAAGAACTACAAGAAAAAGTTCAAGAGATCTTAAATATCAAACCAGAAATCAACTTTAAACAACGCGACTCTGGTACTGTCAGCGCATATACCCGTACCATGTCGCAGATTGGTGGTTAGTCATTAGTCAGTTGTTCGTTGTCAGGTGTTGCTTGTTGAATAACCACTGACCACTGACCACTGACCACTGACCACTGACCACTGACCACTATGCTTGACGTGAGTAGTATTCCACAACTAGCAGTTCATTAACTTGTAGTGCTACCCATTCCCGTTCAATTACACCATTGACCTTACCAGCCAACTTGGTTTTATCAAACTCCAAATGACTAGGAAGGTTAGCTAAACCGGGATATTGCAAGTTAGCCTCTACCAACTTCTTAGAAGCATCTCTATTTCTGACAGCAACTTCTTCACCAGGACGGCACTGATAGCTGGCAATATTGACTACCCGACCATTAACAGTTACGTGACCATGGTTCACCAACTGACGGGCGGCAGGAATTGTGGGAGCCATACCCATACGGAAAACGGTATTATCCAGGCGCATTTCTAGAAATTGCAGCAATACCTGTCCTGTAGAACCAGATACTCGTCTAGCCTTACGGACATAGCGGAGCATTTGTTTTTCGGTTAAACCATAATTCAAACGCAGCTTTTGCTTTTCCTCCAAACGGATAGCATACTCAGATCGCTTTTTACGGTTCTGTCCATGTTGGCCAGGGGCGTAAGCACGTCTAGCACTCTTGCGAGTTAACCCTGGCAATTCGCCTAAACGACGGACAATTCTGAGGCGGGGTCCTCTATATCGGGACATGAGTTTCCTTAATTAATCCTTCTTAAATTTTATTCAGAACTACTATTATGGCATAGTTCCCCTCAAGCATAGACATTTTATCGCTAAATTGTCTTTTATGACAGGAAAAAAGTCTCATCATTAGGGAATAGAGATTTTTCCGCCTATTGCCTATTGCCTTCTGAACTTCTAAGCTCCTGCCAACTCGTGTTAACATTCAGGAAAATCAATCCGTATCATCTTAGTTAATGCGAGTTATGATCATCTTCACAAGCAAAAAAAAAATTAATATCTTTGGGAACAAACAAACCATTTATTCCTTCAGAGTATTTACAGCATCATTTATAACTTTATGTGGCTTACTGCCCAGTAGTTTGCCTGGCATGGCCGTTACAGATTCCTACCGGAACAATTATCGAGCTTGTGCTGCTCAACTATTGAGCTTAGGTATTACAGGGCAAGCAGCATCTCAAGGCTGTGCCGCCGCACTCCGACCCAGAGAATTATCCTCATGTGTAGCAAAAATTAATCAGCTAACACAAATCACCCCTGTGGATGCTTTTTCCGCCTGTCAACAGGCTCGCCGTCCACAGGATTTAGCAACCTGTGTAGTTAGCATTAATAAAAGTTATCAGGGGTCTGCAAACACAGCTACCTTAACATCCTGCGGTCGCAGTTTATTACCAGTAAGCTTTGCTGAGTGCGTAGTTGGGTTGCGTCGTGCAATTGATTTAACTCCCACTCAGGCATTAACTACTTGTATTGATGCCAGTGAGGGATCTAGCAGTTTTGGTGTGGTGTCTACTAAACCATTGGTTTTCCAAGCCAATCCATAAATGACATCTGTAGGGTTGGCAAGAATACCGCCCTACACAATGTAAAAATTGTATTTTCTATTCATCTTTATTACCAAAAACCATTTGTAAGATCATTGGTATTCCTCCATCTTGATGATACTTATCCCCCCAGGTGCGAATGATTTCGTCCAATTCCTCCATTGCCGGCTCAATTTTGTGCGAAGGAATATCTAATTCTTCCACCGCTCGCATTGTGTTTGGTTTCCGATCTGCCCAATATTTCATCATGCGGAAATAACGAGCGGTATCTTCTACCGTGGTGTAGGTGCGTTCTTGATCGTCAGCAGGGGCATAGAAGGGACGAGTTAGAGCATAAAAGGGCATCCCCCAGGGACAGTCAATGCGCGTTACTGTGCCTGAATAGAGTAAACGGCGTTTGATATGTTCGGACAGTGCTTCGCTCAAAGGCATTTGGTGATTAGGAGGTAAGTCTTCCTGCGATCGCCGATGGAGAAAGTCTATTAAATCCATAAACTCAAACGAGGTCACTAACTTAGCATCAGGAAGATTTTTTGGCAGTTTCTGCTCAATTTGTTTTTTCTCTTCACTGGTTAAGTTCGTGCCCGGAACACGCGATCTTCCCGGTTGCCAAGGATATTTTTCCATCCAGACATAAGGAAGTTGAATCAGATACCGAGGCTCTTGAGAACCGAGCGTTTTTAACAGTTTACCTTCAGTTAAAGCCAGTCTTACTTCCTCGACAATGATTTTAACTCGTTTTGGCTCAAGGTGATGCAAATGCCCTGTCATTCGCAGGTTTTGTCCCTGTTCTAGATAGGTCATGTAAATTGCACACTTGGCTGCTGTTGCGGCTGCATCTAGAAATGCCCCATGCCTGTGCCCACTGGTACGCATGGCACTAAAAGCTAGATAAAGCATGATCTGATCCATCGCACTAGGGCCAAGACGTTTGATCAGATCTATGTCGTTGGTCATATTCTACAGACAAATGAATGGCTTGTTGACAAGTGTAATATGCAAATCAAATTACCAACTATACACCCAATGGGACAAAATATCTTAACTCAAAACCTAAAATTGTTTGTTGACTCGGAAATTTTTAGGTGATAAATGTTACTGGTGTCTATTGATTATTTATTCTATCCAACTCACTAACCCCCCCTGGTATAACTTCAAGACGCTACATACTCAGGGTATTGGGATGCAGAGGAACTAGGGTAGACGGAGTAAAAAATCAGGTAAAATGATTTGTATACCATATCCCAAACCAGTATAACTTTCCATTTTGAAAATATCTATAGTATTTTGCAAAAATTAGTATTTTTTTTGTGGCGATATATTTTATACTAAATTCTTATCCGTCTTCCTTAGCTCTGTGTCTTTATTTAGTTGCTTGTGGTTGATTAGGTTTTCCGGCTTAGAATAGCTGCACCAACAGTTATAAGCATAATCCCCATGATTTGCACAGTCTGTAGAGATTCTTGCAGCATAAACCCAGCAAAAATTACGGTAAAAACTGGGACTGTCGCTCCTATCAAAGAGGAAATAGGACTACCAAGTTTACGAATACCAAAATTATTAAATAAGTAACCACATAGGGTTAATACACCTAAAATAAAAGCACTTAATATTAGTTCTAGGATATTAGAGGAGCTAATGGCTAAACCTAAATTACTAGGTAAAGGTATGATTAAGCATATCAAGCTTAGTAACAACATGGTAGTAAAATGAATTAAAGTTAAAGATACCGGATGTAATTTCAGTTTGGTAGCACATATTCTAGTAAAAATCACATACATAGCAAATGCTATTCCAGACATAATAGCTGTGGTGCTACCTAACAAAATATTATTCACTCCAACTGTTTGACCAGATAAAACTAATAATTCCCCGCAAAAAATCCCTGCCATTGACCCAGTGACAAATAAATTAGGACGTTCCTGAAACACAAACCAAGACAGAAACACACTGATGACTGGATAGATAAAGAATAGAGCGATCGCCATTCCTGTTGTCACCTCACCCAAGGCCACATAAATTAGTACCTGTGATAAAAACAACAGCCCACCACTAATAACTGACAGAAATAACCCCTGTTTGGTTTTTTGCTGCTGAGGAGTTACCTTAGCTCGTAGTCCGGCAAATAAGTTTTCTAGCTCTTGCCAAACAGGGGGATATAATATAGGTGATAAAAGTATCATTAACGGCACAACGACTAATAAACGTAGCATCAAAATTAAAAAAATATTCCCCAAGGTTGGAAATATTAACTGCTGTGTGGGTAATCCTCCCGTGGGGTTAGAAGCTGTATAAAATATAGCTTTAATTGCTACATTGTAAACAGATGAAACCACTGTAGACAAACAAATTAACAGCAATCCCGACTGTAACTGTGGCCAAGGTGATGTGCGTGATCTTTGGTGTCGGGGGGTTGTTTTTGTCCTAGAATCTATTCTTTGACTGGGAGTTATTTCCTGTTTAGGGGTTGTTTCCCGCCTTAATTTTGGTGTTGGACGTTTTTCTGTAGATCCATTAGCACTTACGGACACACTTGATTCTGGCTTTGGTTGTGTCTGTGCTAGAGATGGTGCTGCTAAGACCTGAGATGTCAAAACAGATCCTAATTGAGCAGCTTGGTCTACTGTGGTTGTTTCCGATCCGGAGAAAATATTAGTTTCAGAACTGTGATCTTGGTTTGTTGTTTGGGGATGTGCTAAAGAAATCACCTCAGAACTGTGATCTTGGTTTGTTGGTTGGGGGTTTTGAGGAGCAACAAGTTCAGACTTTTTATCTACAGGTAAAGATAATATCACTCCTTTAGCTGCCGTAGAATCGGCCTGTGGGAGTGGATCAGGAATTGGGAGAACAGCTTCGACAGTGATTCTGGATCCAGATTTTGCCGTAGTCCCATTTTGATAATTTTCCGCCAGTTGTAAAACAGTAGGAGTGCCGCCTGTGACTGGTTTGAGAGCGCGAGTATCTCTATTTTTTTCTAATTCGCCGCGCAGAAGATTGACAAATTCCGCTAATATTGCCTCTCCTTGCTGTTGTTGATCATACATCCGCGACAACTGACTTGAAAGATCACCTTGATAGTTTTTCAGTTCTTGTAGTAGTGAACTGAAAGCGATCGTCATACTATTATCCAGGATATCTAGCAGCCTAGTAATATTTTGACCGATTTGATTAACCGTATTATTATTTAATCGCTCATTTTCCAAGCCAATTTGATCGGATACATTCTGATCAACCGCTTGAGTCGCTAAAGTTTTAAGCGAGGATTGTAATTGAGAAGATATGTGCTTGGCTAACACCTCTGCTAACTGGCGAATTAATACCTGTTGTTCAGTGATTTGCCGTGATTGCTGTAACTGTTCTTTTTCCTCAATTAGTTTTTGGATATCATTGGATAGTCGGGTTTTTTCAGATTCTAGACGTTTCACATCTTCTTGTAACGACCTGAGCAGATTTTGTTGAAGGTTCTCCAAATCCTCAACTACATCCCACAGAGCATTTTCCGCTGCTCTGGATATTTCACCTCTAATACGCTGGTTTTCTGGTCGCTTCTCAAATCGCCCCATCAGTTTCTAGCCTCTAACACCTTGATGATCAAGTGACTGCTCCGCAGCTCGGAATCAACACTTATATTAAGTTTCCTTGAGAAAGTACAGGAAACTGAATGATTTCAGTTAACTTATCAATTTAATTAAGCTATACAATATTGTTACCTATCATTAGTTTCAAAGCATGATAGTTTTGACACTCACTGCCCTAGAAGTGCGGTGATTCTTGGTTAACAGAGAATACTTGATAAAACTTCCGCCCTCAAAGTAGAGGCATTTCCTCCCCAAGCTTTAGATCCGGTGTTATCATTGGAGACTATTGATGATGTCTTTTTCCCATATTCATTGTAATGAATAAGCCGAAATTATGCAAAAACGATGGAGAAGAGGCCAGAAAATTTTTGACTTTTACAGATTATCTGTGGAAATTAGTGCCAATAAATACTCATGATGCTAAAAATGGTAGCGCTGAGGGCTGCACTGAGGGGGACTGTAATTAGCCAAGCAACAGCAATATTTTGGATAGTGGCAAATTTGACAGATTTGATATTTTGTACCAGTCCAATACCGACAACACCGCCAACGAGAGCATGGGAAGTAGAAACGGGTAAACCTAGACGGGAAGCCAGTAAAATTGTAGTGGCTGTAGCTAATTCGGCACAAAAGCCGCCACTGGGTTCTAGGGAAATAATATTTTCACCGATGGTAGTAATAACTTTTTTACCCCAAACGGCCAAACCTGCCACAATTCCTATGGCACCGAGAACAAGAATCCATAAGGGAATGAGCAATTGATCATTGGGGACTTGATGTTCTTGATGGATATAGGAAATGACTGCCAGGGGGGCGATCGCATTACCCACATCATTAGAACCATGGGCAAAGGCAACAAAACAAGCACTCAAAACTTGAAATTTCCCAAATAAACCTTGAATGGTATTTTCCAGGGGATGATTTGCTAATTGTCGCCAACTAATGAGGGTTAGACCAATGGCGGCCATAGCGACGGTGAATAGGGTGATGTCATGGGAGGGAATATGCCATTTACCCTGTGTCAGCAAAAACTGGCTCAAAGGTTGAGTCAGTTTGGGGAGAATGATCGTCCCAAAGACACCTAGTAGTAACGTGCTTAACCAAGGAATCCATTCCTGTAGTTGTTGGAGAGGATGGGGTTGGTTAAAAATCCAATGTTGAATCAGACTGTAAATAGCAGCAGCGATCGCCCCACTGATGATCGGTGTTAAAATCCAGCCGATGGTAATTAAACCCATAGATGACCAATCTATGGACTGTACTCCTAAAGCTACCCAACTAAAGCCGGCGATCGCTCCCACAATGGCATGAGATGAAGACACGGGTAAACCTCTGGTTGTGGCAATTTGTAGCCAAATTCCACCAGAAAGTAGGACTGTGATCATCCCCATGATTAGGGTTTGTGGTGTATCAGCGAATAAGGCCGGGTTAGCAATCTTTGTCCCCAGGGTAGATGTTACCTCTTGTCCAAACAAAACAGCACCCATAAACTCTAACACCCCAGCAATAATAATTGCTTGTTTGATGTTGATTGCCTTAGAAGCGACCGAAGTTCCCATGGAGTTAGCAACATCATTTGCACCCAGATTCCAGGCTACATAGAAGGCTAACAGGGCGACTATCGCCGTTTGTATTTGCATAAATTGACACTTTTTTTATCACTATTTACACCTCTATTAGAGGTGAAACTTCCTATCAATGTTTTATATTTTCCATTGTTTTGGATGTTTTATAGCTGTCGCCAAAATGATTAAGACATTATTAATCCTGGGATTGAACCATAATTCACTCTCATCCCAAATCCTAACTCACAGCTTATTACCATCTTCTCCAAGCACAACTTTGAGTCATAGAAGTTGCTTGTGATCATAGCGATGAAGTTAGTAGAGTGTAGACTATGGCTATATTTCAGGGTAACTGCTGTGCTTAGATCATCTTTGCTTGGCTTTTGACTTCCGCAAGATGTAACTCAAGCCCTTATTCTTTTATAGGGATAATTGATGAATTACCCCTACTTCTGTTTTGTTGTGCGTAACTCCTTTTGGTATAGATTCATCCCCAATAATTGGTAGCAATTCAATGAATAAATCCCAAATCTAGGTTCTCAACAAAAAAGTTTGTTTTTCCCTCCGTGTCAATGATTATTTCCAGTTATTCAAGCCTGATATTTACCAGAAGCGATGATCTCAGGGGAAGCTAGTACGTGTATGAGTAATCTAGTCACTAATACACCTGAAGACCGGAGAAATTATTAGACGTTTTGATGAAATATTGAACAATTTTCGAGAGATGAAGTGCTGTAACTGTCTATATGTCTAGCAGAGAAATTCCAATACTGATTGCTTAGGTTGTAACCTATAAGCCATAATACTGAGTTGAAGACATAGTTTGTGGAACTATCTATATCCGGTGTCAGTAACAGAGAAACTTTTAACAGTCTAATCAAACAAGTGTAGTGCTGTAACTGTCTATCTTGATGTTAGCAGTGGTGTGGGGGATATGAAATATCCAACCATCCGGCAATATTATCTGGAAGTCGGTAGCGATGACTAACCAACAATTAAATAACAGAACCGACATTGCCAAGATACCCATCTAAACCTCTGCGACCACTACCTCGATGAGGATTGGGTTTTTGGGGTTGATTTGGACTAGGTTTGGAATTATCAGCTATGTTGAAACTTTGGTGAACCAAAGGTGAAGACTGAGAATCGGACTGAGCCATCAATAACAGGGAAAAACGAGTCTGTACTGCTTCGCAGTTAAAAGCTAAGGAGCCAAATACCAGACTCGATACTAGAAGTGAAATGGCAGCACGCATAGTAGATGTCTATTTTAGAACTCTCTACTTTACTAATACTTAACTTTTAGATGCTTGTCCGGAAAATTTAGAAAAAAGTATTTTATTTTACTGAATAAAAGTTGATTTTATACTTCTTCAAAATGATCAACAAGTAACCAGTTTCCAGAGAAATTTGGCCGTCCCCAAATCTTGAGCATTGTTTCTGAAGGTAAAGCTTGTAATTGTTCATCTACATGAGATAGCAATGTCACAAGCTGCCAACTTGCCCTGTTTAAATTGGTTATTTTTGTAATATTAAATTGATAATCCTGCTCACCTAGCCGTTGGAATTTGCCGATCAAACAGTCAAGTTTTAATTGATACTCTTCCTCAACTGAAATATTAGGGCAATAACCGTCTGTAGAATAGGCTTCTGGGTGGTCTAAATAATAAGTTTGCCAGTGCAACCAATCAGGATGATTAGTTAATAAGTTAAACAAAGGAACAATTGCGGCAGGTGCATAGTCATCTGTCAATAATGCAGCCTGTAAACTCTTCACGGGTAAATCCCTGGGCTGACATTCTAACACAACACACAGAGAAGCTGCCATCCCGGCTGCTTGACCAATGCCCATGACTATAGGTTGAAGTCTGGTTGCTCCATTAGCAATATGAGAAACGGAAATGTTTTTTTCACAGACTAACAAACCATCTGTAGTGGCAGGAATCAGACAGCGATAGGGAATAGTGAAGGGTGTTCCTGTCCATCTTCCACCCCAACGGATGGATTTGGGTTGCAGTGAAAACTCCACACCAGGATAATGGTGATCGTTGGCATAGTTTCCGAGAGCGATCGCCTCATCAAGCAGTGATGCGGTTCTACCATTTGCTACGGGTAAAATATCCTGTTCGCAAACTGTTGTCATGCCGATGATCCGCCGACTTTCCCGATAGTAGGGATGGAGGGCAAAAGCTGAATTACCATGAGGAAAAACATTTTTTGCTAATCCGTAACGCCTACCAAGTTCATTTTGAATGAAACAAGCGAAATTCTGACTATGCCACAGACATTCTTGCACAAATTCCCCCTTTTGCACATCTGTATCTATCAAGCGATTGGCATTTTGGCAGTAGTCATTACCGGCAATAGGCCAGTTAATCATCAGTAGATCTCCTGGCAAGCGGCCATAGTTCAAAAATTTTTCTGCCCCATATTTATCCCAAGCTCCTGTAAATTGAGATGGCTCATAATTCGCTGCTGGGAGAATTTTGGGGGCGATATCTACCCCGAAATCTTGCATTAATACTACCCAAGTGGGTGCTTGCACTGGATAGGTTCGGGTGAGGGTGTTAAAGTTTCTGGGGGCGCTGGGTTCTCCCCATTCTGACTGCAATTCCCAACCCCAACGATAGGGTACTTCTCCTAAAGCTAATAAGTCTCCTAATTCTGTGCCATCAAGAATAATCTTGGCGTTGATGGTGAGGTCTGCAAACCGTACACCTGTGATCCGGTCTTTTGTTCGCAAGACTTCTAAAGGTACTTGTCCGCAAATCCATTGGAGATTGGGTAATTCTCTCACCCATTGGGCAAATATTTGTGCACCTATACGCGGATCATAACTGAAAAAACTCACCCAACTATGATCTAATCCCTCCGGTTGTCTATGTTCTAATTCCCGTAAGAAAGCCCCCCATAAACCAGTTTGAAAGGCTTGTAATTCGTTGCCATCTGGTACGGATACTCCCGCAGATGTCAGCATTCCCCCTAACCAGGAAAATTCACTCACTAAGATGGTTTTTACACCTCTTCGTGCTGCTTGAATGGCCGCAGCCGTCCCTCCAGTTCCACCACCCACAACTAAAACATCGGTTGTATAGATTTGATTCATTAGCAGTACAAAGTTGACAATCCCCAGGGATTCTATATTCTACGTCAGAATTTGTTGGCTTTTTTTACAGAGTTTGGTTTTATTTTGCAACTTGGGTTAATTTATAAATTTTGGTTACTTGAGACATATTCTTGGGAATTGTGTTAATGTAGGATGGCTAAAAAATTGTCAAAATTCCTTGTTGCTTGAGGTGTTGATCCCAGCAATGTTTGTTGAATTAACATCTCTTCAGCCATTTTGTCCATAAGGTGAATTTAAGAATATGACCACAGTTTACGAAACTATGTACATCCTGCGCCCTGATTTGGGAGATGAGCAGGTAACACAAGCGATCGCTAAATATGAAAACATTCTGCGCGAACACGGCGCTGAGAATATTCAAATTCAAAACCGTGGTAAGCGTCGTCTAGCTTATGAAATCAAAAAGCATCGTGATGGAATTTACATTCTGCTTAATTATACTGGACCAGGAACTGCTATCCCTATCATGGAAAGAGCAATGCGATTAAGTGAAGAAGTAATCCGCTATTTGACAGTTAAGGAAGAAGTGCGTCAACCTAAAGCAGAACAGGAAACTGTAACGGTTTAATTAAATTTACTTTAACTAGCTGCTACACAGATAAAACCCACATTGACAAATTAGAAATTCTGGATTTTTAGTTATTGCAGTGGACTCAGTTTGTGTAGTAGCGAATTATGGCAAGAGGCAACAGGCAAGAGACAATACTATTAAACTCCTGGATTCGTAAATCTATGTGATGAACGGAATAAATGGTGATGTTGAGGATGATATAAACAAGACCGTCCAGTTACGGGTGATAATGCCGGACTAATGACATAAAGTGTCGTTCGTAGTAATTTTTCCTCATAAGTAGTAGTAGCCATTTTTGACAGTGGAACAATGCAGATTTTTTCATCGGGCCACCCCAAACGGTAACAAATTGCTACTGGAGTTTCCTGATCATAATGTTCTAACAATTTGGCTTGGGCCTGGGTGATATGACGGACACTCAGATATAAACACAAACTAGCTTGATGAGCGGCTAAAGTAGCTAATTCTTCCGTTGCAGGTACATAGGTACGGCCACTAATGCGCGTAAGAATGATAGTTTGCACCAAACCGGGAAGGGTTAACTCGATTTTTAATTTTGCTGCTGCGGCTTGAAAAGCACTGATACCAGGGATAACTTCAAAAGGAATATTTGCATCTGCTAATAGCTGCATTTGTTCATGAATAGCGCTGTAGAGACTGGGATCACCAGAGTGCAGTCTGACGACAGATTGATGCGATCGCACTGCATCAATCATAACAGGTAAAATTTCCTCTAAAGTCCGATTTGCGGTTTTGATAATTTCCGCATCTGCACGACAAACATCTAAAATTTGCTCAGGAACTAATGAATCCGCAAATAAAATCACATCAGCCGCAGCCAGCAATTTTCGCGCTCTCACCGTTAATAAATCAGGATCTCCAGGACCAGCACCGACAATATAAACTGCTGGTTCAAGAGTATTTGTATACTTAAAAAAATTCAAATTATTAGTAGATTCACTCATTAATTTTCTCGGAAAAAACGTGGCAAAAAAAACTTTGGGCATTTGCTCAGTACCCTTCCGGATTCCCCTCCTTTGCCTAGTAGAAATAGATGGTAGATGCACCCTGGTTAAGCCCTGGAGATTAATTACTCTGGGGCATTTTTTTGTGTATTGAAGGGTGAAACAACATCCGGTAAAGGACGTTTGATAACATATAACCAAATCAAACCGAGTAATCCTAAAGTCATCCCGCCTAAACTTACCATCTGTGCCATCCGTAACGGACCTAGCATTAAACTATCTGTGCGTAAACCTTCAATCCAAAACCGCCCTAAACTATAGGCTATCCAGTAAACTAAAAATAACGTCCCTACTTTCAAAGATGGTTTTTTAGACACAGTGCGGAAAAATAGGGTTAAAAGTAGGGCAAATACCATGAAATTCCACAGAGATTCATACAGAAAAGTGGGATGAAAATATTCAAAATTTACTAAATCCACGGGACGACGATCTGGGGTAATATATAGTTTCCAAGGTAAATCCGTGGGAATACCGAAAGCTTCTGAGTTAAAAAAATTACCCCAACGTCCGATAGCTTGGCCTAAAATTAAGGAAGGTGCTACTAAATCCGTTAGTTGCCAAAAAGATATTTTGTTCAGTCTGGCAAAAATTAATGCTGCCATGACACCTCCAATAATTGCCCCATGAATAGCAATACCCCCTTGCCAAATGGCAATGATTCGTTGTGGTTGTTGGGAATATTCCGACCATTGAAACAGAACATAATATAACCTAGCAGCAGGAATAGCTCCTATCACCAGCCAAATTGATAAATCACTAATTAAATCTGGGTTGACATGACGACGTTTGGCTAAATACTGAGAAAGAGTTACACCCAGTAATACAGATAAAGCAATTAGCAACCCATACCAACGAATAACTAATGGACCTAGTTTAACGACAATTGGACCTGGGGAAGTAAATTGAAAACCCAAGGGAAAAACTGAAAAATCCATGATCATGCAAAATTACCTCTAGGAGTATAAAAGCTATGGGGATGAAGTTGCATAAAACACTTCTAGATCCCTCTAAATCCCTTTGAAAAAGAAGGAGTTTTCATTTTCGGGGGTAAGGGGAAGGGGGGTCCGGATAAAACCTGATACTTCTGAGACATCCCCTAGGAAAGACAGGAGGCGGGAGGTAAAAGGCAAGAAACAAGAGTAGTGTACATTATTATCTCATATCTGTTCAGACTCTCTACTTCAGGTAGGTGAGCGAAGCCAAACCTGTTATGATTGACAATTCTGAAACATCAGATGTTAGATTTAATTAAGTTCTGTGCAAAAGCTGTTAATATAGTTACCTGAAATAACATTGTGATTGCTATTTATCCTGGTAGTTTTGACCCGATCACCTTAGGACACTTAGATATCATAGAGCGGGGTAGTCGTCTATTTAAACAAGTGATAGTTGCCGTACTGCGAAATCCTAATAAAACTCCACTATTTACCGTGGAGCAAAGATTAGCACAAATTCAGCTATGTACACAACATTTACCGAATGTGGCAGTAGACAGTTTCCATGGTTTAACCGTAGAATATGCCCAAATGCAACAAGCGCAAGTTTTGTTACGGGGGTTAAGAGCAGTTTCTGACTTTGAAATTGAGTTACAAATGGCTCACACTAATAAAACGCTGTCTACTCAAATTGAGACAGTTTTTCTGGCAACATCAAATGAGTATAGTTTTTTAAGTAGTAGTGTGGTAAAGGAGATTGCCAGGTTTGGCGGTTCTGTTGATCATCTTGTCCCCCCACATATTGCCCTAGATATATACAAATGTTACAACCAAAAGTTTCTAGTCTCGAATCCAACCACAATGGCAGTCACTCCACCCGACGGGATCATCTCCATGGAGTCCCCCAAAATGGCAGTTCCACACCAACCATCGGAATAGATATCCAGGGGGAACTGGACCGTTTAGAGGAAATGGTTCTCTCTAGTTTGAGAATTCCACTCACGGGACGTACCCTAATAGATGAGGATAAATTACTCGAACAACTTGATTTTATCCGCCTCTCCTTACCGTCGGCGTTCCAGGGAGCGTTAGATGTTCTGGCGCAAAAGCAGGAAATTCTCCTGGAAGCAGAGGAATATGGACAACAGGTGGTAGATGTGGCACAGGCTAAAAGAGCGCAAATTTTGGCGGAAAGTGATATTGTTAGACAAGCCCAGCGAGAAGCTGATCAATTGCGACGACAAGTGCAGCAAGATTGTGAGGCGATGATGCGAGAAACCTTAACGGAAATTGACCGCAAACGTCAGGCTTGTGAACAAGAATTAGAAGAAATGCGTCAAAGTGCGATCGCTCAAGCTCAAGAAATCGAAGACGGCGCTGATAAATACGCTGATAATGTTCTCAGTAATATGGAAGAGGATATTCAGTCCATACTCCAAATTATTACTAATGGTCGTAAACAACTACGCGGAGATAATTCCCCACAGCATCATGGTCATCATCCTAAAAGGAGATGAATTAATGTCTGTTAAGTGGTTGTACAAAATGAACTCATATTAACCCAAGTCACTAATTATAACTATTTTTATCCCCCTAAATCCTCTTTCAAAAGAGTGATTTTGATTAATTTCCCCTCTTGACTAAGCACTAGAGGGGATCTAGTCTGTAACCAAGCTGACACCCAATGCCAAAAAAACAGAATCAAACAAACAGTAGTAGCACCAAATTAGGCTTTGAAGAGAAACTATGGCAAGCTGCGGATAAATTGCGCGTGATAAAGCTACTTCCACAGTTTTAGAACAGGCGGAATTATTGTGTCAAGATTGGGTGGGTTAAAGTTATGGTGTAAGAATAAACTGTATCCCATTATTTTCGGTCAAATACCATGACTTTTACCAATTACCCAATTACGTCGGAAGAATCGCGCTAATGTAGATTCTGCTAAAGATAAATAAATTGGTCTACCGTGGGGACAGGTATGGGGGTTACGGGTACGCTGCCAATTGTTTAATAAGGTCTGCATTTCTGGTAAAGTCATTTTTGTACCATTGCGAACTGCACTGCGACAAGCGACCGCAACTTGGGCAGTTTGTAAATCTCCTCCCCAACTTAATTCTAAAATTGCCTCAGTACAATCTTCTCGTTCTTTTAACATGGCTGGTATACTTCGTACTGCCCAAAGTTTCTCACCAAAAGGTTCTATATCTAAACCGATTCGTTCTAATTGGGAAACTTGCGCTGATGATAATTGATAGAGAATAATAGGTGGTTCAACGGCGATTAATTGCCAATGATTACATAATTGTTCATATAATACTCTTTCATGGGCAATATGTTGTTCTACTAACCATATTCCTCCAGGATGTTCAGCAACAATATAAGTATTACTAACTTGGGCAACTGCTTTTAAAGATGTAGCATTTTCTGGATTAGGGGGATTTGATGATGGTTGTAAACTGAAGTTATATTCAGCTTTAGATTCTGCTACCTTGAGTAAATTACTCACTCTGGTGGTATGCACAGATTCTTTAATATTTGGCTCAGAAATCTGCAATGATTGGTTAATAGCTTCGGTAATTTTTTCCTGCCAGAAATGCATTTGCTGTAAATAAATTTCTGTTTTAGTTGGGTTACGATTCCAGTTAATTTGTTCCGGGGCAATAGTTAAATGTAAAAAACAAACTGGATAGCGATCGCGTGGTAAAGTTTTATGAAAGGCTGATAGAATTGTTTGTTCTAATTCTGGTGATTTAATCATTCTGCCATTAATTCCTACTTTCACCCAGTCAGGACGATGACGATGGCATCTATCAGGTAAACCGATAACTAAATTTAAAGCTGAATTTGGTAAATTGGGAATGGGTAAATTTATCTCCTGTAAATCACTTTGTCGCACCTGAGTGAGGATTTGGGGAATTAGTTGTCCACCAGTTTGTGCGGGACAAATCCTAAACCACTCCTTGTCATTTTGCCAAACTTGATAATTAATATGGGGATGACATAAAGCTATTTGTTGAATTATTCCCTGTACAGCCTTTAATTGTTGACCTGTTGGCGGTAAACTTTGACGACGTGCCTGACAATTAGCAAATAAATTATTAACTGTTACTACAGTACCAGATGCGATCGCAACTACATCTACTTGGCTAACTTCTCCTTGATGATTGTACACTACTCGCCATCCTTCTGTTCCCCCAACAGGACGACTTAAAATTTCTAAGTCTCCCAAAGTTGTTAAACTATGTAATGCCTCACCACGAAAACCCAAACTACTAATTTTCCACAAATCCCCACGGCAATGAATTTTACTGGTACTATGTGCGGTTGCTGCTTGTTGCAAATCATCTAAATTCATACCGTAACCATTATCAGCTACACGTACTCTCCACTGTTGCGGCCATAAAGAAATTACAATCCGTGTTGCCCCAGCATCTAGAGAATTTTCTATTAACTCTCTGACAACAGCCACCAAGGAATCAATCACCTCTCCTGCGGTAATTAGATATACAACTTCTGTTGGTAAAGTTTGAATAGTAGATGTCATCATGAATAACTAAAAATTACAAATTAAAAATTAAAAATTTTCTCCCTCAATAGAAGATTAGCTTACAATATTATGACTCGATCATATCAATTTTTAAAATCTGCTGTCATGCTAAAGAAATACAAATTAATAGAGGATATTTGCTAAATTTTGGATTAGCACAAGCAGCAAAGAAGAACTTATGAGTATCAATGTAGCGGCAGATGTAAATGACTTAAAAACAAGTCTCCTCTGGGGTCAACCTGCTTTTACGATTATTGATGTGCGCGATCGCTCAACATACAATTATAGCCGCATCACAGGAGCAATTTCTATCCCCCTCAATGATTTAGAATCTCGCGCCCAAACATCCCTACACAGAAAGCGCCAAATCTACATCTATGGCGAAAATGAAACCCAATCTGCACAAGCGGTCAGAACTCTACAATTCCTCGGCTTTACATCCGTAGCACAACTTTCTGGCGGTTTACAAGCCTGGAAATCCATCGGCGGTGCTACAGAAGGAATAGCTTAGAACCCGACCCCCTAATCCCCATTTCTGGGGGTCATGGGGGATTTAGGGAATTAAACGCAGTACAGCTTATACACCATAGCCTCACAAGGAGAGGACTAAGGGTAATTCATGAATTTTATCACCAAATAATCAGGGTTTCAGTTACATCTTGCCTATGTCTTATCAATATCAATTCAACTATTCTTTAGTTACCAACCCCAATCAACCCATCATTCTTTTCCTCCACGGTTTCATGGGGAATATTGATGAATTTGATCAAACCATCAAATTATTATTTGACAACTTTTCCTACCTCACTTTAGATTTACCAGGACATGGCAAAACTCAAGTTAGTGATGATCAGAACTATACCATGACATCCACAGCCCAAGCTATTATTAACTTATTAGACCAATTAAATATTGATAAATGTTTTTTAATTGGTTACTCCATGGGAGGAAGATTAGCTTTATATCTCACCCTATATTTCCCCCACAAATTTATTAAAGTTATCTTAGAATCTGCATCTCCCGGATTATTAACAGAAACACAAAGATTAGTCAGAATTAAAAGTGATGCCCAAATAGCCAGAAAATTATCAAGAATGACAGATAAAAAGGATTTTTATCAGTTTCTCAATAATTGGTATCAACAACCTATTTTCGGCGATATTAACAATCATCCCCAATACCAATCCATGCTCAAAAGTAGATTAATAAATCACCCCCTCAACCTAGTCAAATCATTGCAGCTTATGGGAACAGGTTCTCAACCTTGTTTATGGGAATTACTTACAGAAAATACAATTCCTTTATTATTATTAGTTGGACAAAAAGATAAAAAATTTGTTGATATTAATATAGCAATGACTGAAAAATGTAATTTCGCTCAATTAAAAATAATCAATCAAGTCGCTCATAATATCCACTTAGAAAATACTTCAGCATTTGTACAACATATTCAAAACTTTTTTTCTCATTCCCATAGGGAGTCTGAAAATCTTCTCCGGGACTATAACTAATATTTTTTGAAAATTAGGACTCTAAGTAAGTGGACGTGACTTGGGTGAGATACATCATAAGCAACTTCCTCCCTTGTGGGGAAAGAGTTGGGGGTGGGGTTTTTATATTTCACTCAACGGAGAACCCCTATAACTTACTGTTCTGATGAAAGATAAATAAAGGATTTAAAGACAAATTCTGGCAAGGCTAACATCCGTCGCCAGCGCCAAGGTTCTTGATATAATCTGTACAGCCATTCTAAGTTATTATTGGCCAACCAATGGGGAGCGCGTGTTTTTTTTCCTGACCAAATATCAAAACTACCACCAACACCTACCCAAATGGAATGAGGACATAAATCGCGGTGTTTTGCAATCCATAATTCTTGACGTGGCACACCTAAACCAACAAAGATAATTTGTGGTTGTAGTTGGCTGAGGGTTTGTAATAACTGTTGTTCTTCATCTGGGGAATGATAACCAGAATGTGTTCCTAGTATTTTTAATGTAGGCAGTTTTTTTTGCCATAAATTTGCTGCTGTGATGGCTACTCCTGACGCACCTCCATAAAAAAATATTGAGGCAGATGTTTCTCGTTTCGCCACTGTTTCTAATAATTTTTCTGCTAGTTCAATTCCTGGACAACGTTGTATTTCTTGTCCTAGTAAATATTGTAAATATAGAGTAACTCCTGCACCGTCGGGAATGACTAATTCAGCATTTGTAATCACTTTTGCTAAGGCTAGATTCCGTTCTGCTTGCATGGTCATTTCTGCATTTAAGGTAACAACATGAGTTCCTTGACCTTGTTCTAAACAATCTATTAACCAGTCTGGATAATCTTTCATAACATGAACTGGTAAACCTAATACGGGGAGCGTTTGAGGAAGTTTAAGCATAAACTAAAATAGTCTCTTCAAAACTAAACTACAGGGATATTTTATAGACTTTAGTCTATCAAAGTTTTTCCTTTTTAGACAATAAGGCTTTTTACCAATTATTATTATTTCTTTGCTTATATATAAGGAATTATCTATGTATTATAAATACTATATATAAGTATTTCAACGCGGGTAAGATCCAGCCTCAATACCTGTATTTGCAAAATCAGTGTTATTGAAGCCAGGTATGAATTTAGACGACGTTACTGTGTAACTTTGCTATAAGGGATTCAAGGCAAGTAGATTTAGTTACAACCAGATATCTAATGATAATCCTGTAGTTTTCAGATCTTCTGGACGATCAATATCTGCTAAGGGTGGCAGAGAATATATTGATAGATCCCCGCTTGTGGCGATTTTTAATGTTTCCATTAAGACCTGATCAGTACCCCAGGGAATGTTAGTAAATAATTCAGGTCTTGGTTGTTGCAAGCCAATTAGGTAATAACCACCATCTAGGGCTGGACCTAGCACCAAATTAAAATTTTTTAGTTTCTCAAAAGCAGTAACTAAAATTTGACAATTGAGATCGGGACAGTCTGTACCAATAATGATCACTTGTTCCGCTTCTTGTTTAAAAGCGTTAGTAAGCGATCGCTCCATTCTGACACCTAAATCTCCTTCTCCCTGACTGTGATATTCTAAATCATTTCCCAACCAATTTTGCATTTTTTGTAACTTACCGCCAGTAAATCGCACTTCTAGGGATATTCTGATCATCTTTGCCAATTCTTGGACTTGGGAAACAGTATATTCAGTCATCCGCCGGTGCAAGTTGGCCGCACTAACCTCTCCCAACGCTGGTATGAGTCGGGTCTTTGTTTTCCCTGGTTCTGGATACCGGGTAAAAATAATTAGGTGTTGTTTACAGGTTTTCAATTTAGCACGTGGTTATCGAAACAATTTGGTTTAAAACTTCGCCTTAAAAAGCGAAAATTTTTGGAGATAAATCCGCCATTGCCAAAACAGCATCCTGTCTTGCTTATGATTCAAATTTGGCTGCTATTAAAGATATGGCAACTATGGGGGCTGTAACTGCACGGAGGATGCGACGACCCAAGGAAACGGGGATAAACCCTGATTTTACAGCTATTTCTAGTTCTTGCTCTGTCCATCCTCCTTCGGGTCCAATAGCAATCATTATTTCATATATTTGATCAGTAATATTATTGATGATGTGGTGTAAATGGGGATGGTCTCCACGGGCTTCACAGATATAACAATGATTAGAAGTACAGTTTTGAATGGCTGTGTTAAAGGTTACTGGCTCTAGAATAGTGGGAACGATGGTTCTTTCTGATTGTTCTGCGGCTTCTGAAGCTATGCGCCGCCACCGTTCTAGTTTTTGTGAACTGGGATTTAACAGGGTGCGATCGCTCAAAATAGGAGTAATATAAGCTACCCCTAACTCAGTACAATGCCGGACAACTTCATCAAAGCCATTGCCCTTGGGTAAGGACATCATCAAGGTAATAGATAGGGGCAATTCCTGGTGAGTTTCCAGTAGTTCTAAAATCCGTGCTTGTTCCCCTTGTAACCGTGCTAACCACCATTTACCCATACCATCCATAGCAATAAATTGATCACCATCTTGCAAACGCAATACTCGCCATAAATAATGTTGCTGCTGGGATGTTAATAACAGTTTATTAGCTTGAATTTGTTGAGGACTAATGGTAATGCGTTGAATTTGTGACATTATGGAAACGGGCAAGAACCAGGGGTGATTTTACTCACTAAACTTGTTATTGTGTTTGTAGTAGCTGTTGAAACTGCCTTATACCTCGAATTTTATCAAAATCGGGGTCGCTTTTGGCGAGATCTTGATATTTTTGGGGGACAAACTTAATAGCTTGTTTCAGGTTCTCTACTGCTAATTCTGGATCGTTTTGCAAGGCATAATTACAAGCTTTATTATAATATGCTTGATGCAAATTAGGTTGGATAGTAATTGCTTGATTGTAAGAGGCTAGGGCTTCTTTGTAGCGTTGCAATTTTGTGAGAGCAATTCCTCGATTAATCCAAGCTTCGTGTTTATTTGGTTCAATTGTAATAGCTTCACTATAGCTTTTTACAGCTTCTTCGTAACGGTGTAAAGCTGTTAAAGCATTACCTCGGTTATACCAAGCTTGAACTTGATTGGGACGCAGAGCGATCGCCTTATTGTATGATTCTACAGCTTCCGGGTATTGCTGCAAAGCGATTAAGGCATTGCCCCTATTTATATAGGTTTCTGGACTATCTTTTTTCAGAGCTATCACCTGATTATAAACAACTAAAGCCTCTTGATAACGGTGGCTATCTAATAATCCATTACCTTCGAGTAATAGGTTTTCTGCTTTTTGACTATCTTGGACTTCTGTAATTAGTTGGTTAACATTGGTTTCTTGAACTACCTGTTGAGCATTGTCAGATGAAGAATTTGCCAAATTATTACAACCAATTGCCAAGCAACTGATTAAACTAGAGGCAATTAAGCGCTGCCAAATTACCATACTGCACCTACAAAACTCATAGAATGATCCTAAAACTGACTAGGTTTTAAAAGTCGTATCAAAATCAACTGATTGTTATTAATTGTTTTTTGATTGTGTAAACTAAGAATGAAAATTTGGACCAAGTTCTGATAAATTAGATATAGAATACCATATCCCATCCGAAAATCAGTCCCACCATTGGATAAAATAACCCATGGGAGTCCCTAATCACGAATCTGATACATCTGACCCATCTTCTTCTGGAATCAGGGGAGAAAATGAATTGGAGATAGATACTGATGATCAGTTATTAGTAGAAAAGGCGAGGAGATCAGTATTTTTACCGTCTTCTCTGAAAACAAATATTATCAACACAACATCTTTTCTGCTGCAAGATAAGTCTAACCTTGAAATGGGAATTACCTCCAGAATTTTGTTATTTACAAGTTTAGCGATCGCCCTCACTCTAGTTGGTATTATCATTAATAACTCATTTATAGGTATTGTGGGAACTTTGGCCACTTTGTTGTTATCCCTGTGGATACTCTTTCCTCCCTTGCAAAATATCATTCAAGAGTGGTTTTCATCTCAAGACAAAAATGTATTTATTGGGTTAGTGGGTATAATTGTCACCATAATTGGTCTATTAAAGTTTACGAATTTGGGTAATAGTTTACTACGTTGGGGTAGGAGAATCAACTGGGAAGCATCGGGAACTTTAGCAGAATGGTTTGGGGCCCTAGGACAAATTGCGATCGCTATTATTGCCGTTTACGTAGCTTGGCGACAATATGTAATTTCCAAAGATTTGACTATCCAACAAAACCTACTCACAGTACAGCAAAACATCATTACTCAACAACAAACCATAGATTCTTACTTCCAAGGTATTTCTGATCTAGTATTAGATGAAGAAGGATTATTAGAAGATTGGCCCCAGGAAAGGGCGATCGCTGAAGGACGTACCGCCGCCATATTTAGTAGTGTAGATGGTAGTGGTAAAGCTAAGATTCTCCGCTTTTTGTCCCGTTCCAAATTACTCACTCCTCTGCAGCGCGATCGCCGTTTAGGGAGGGCTATTCTTGATGGTAGTGGTGGTTACGCCGAAGATCGTTTAGAAGGAGTCCGCGTCATAGATTTAGGTGTCATGTTAGCCGGTGCTGATGTTGCTAACAACGATTTGCGCTGGACTGATTTAAGTGAAGCTAATCTCATCCGGGCTAATCTTAGCGGTTGTGACCTAGTAAAAGCCAACCTGTCCCGCACCATCTTATATGATGCCAACCTTAGTGACAGTGATTTAAACGGAGTCCGTCTCTTTTATGGTGCAGCAGAACAAGCATCCCCCCGTAGTCGCACTGAACCCCCCAACTATGAAATCGGAGAACACACTGGTGCAGTCATCGAAAATGCTAACTTTAGCAACGCCCAAAGAATGTCCGACTCCATCCGTTATTACTGCTGCGCTTGGTGTGGAGAAAAAAGCCGCAAAACAATTCCTGGCGGTTGTGTCGGTATTCCTAACAAACTAGGTAGATAGGCGGGTTTTCCCCGCCCTGGAAATTCCTAACTACTGATCGGGGTTTTGCCACTTCTCGACCTGTCACCGCCGGCTATTATTTCTCCGGTCCCCAAACTCTTTGTTTACGAACTGAATACAATAATTCTGTATTTGAGGAAGAAATTAAACTCATTGGCAGTAAATACCGCACTAGGCAGAGCATCATTTCCCGCGTCGGTGAACAGTTAATGATTGGTCAATATTTGGAAAAGCGCGTATCAAGTGACAGGTGACAGGGGGCAGGTATCCTGCTATAACTACGTCAGTTCGACTAGGGATATAAACCTCTATCGCTCAAAGCTTGCGCCACTCTACCCACACCTAAAGTATAAGCCGCTAACCGTAAATTTACTCCCCGTGTTTTTGCTTCCTGTATTACCTTATGGTAAGCCTGAACCATCAAATGTTCCATTTCCTGATTAACTCGTTCCTCATTCCAAAATAGATAGGAAAGACCTTGTACCCATTCCAAATAACTAACCACCACCCCCCCAGCATTGGTCAAAATATCTGGTAATACAGTGACACCTCGCGCTTCCAGAACTTGGTTAGCTTCTAAAGTCACAGGTCCATTGGCAGCTTCAGCGATAAATTGGGCTTTAATTTCATGCACATTTTCCTCAGTAATTTGGTTTTCTAAAGCTGCGGGAATTAGCACATCACAAGATAAAGTCAGTAATTCTGTATTACTAATAGCTTTAGCTTCAGGAAAACCAACCACACTGCGGCGATTTTCAGCAGCATAAGCTTTTAGAGCCGGAATATCAAGACCATTTTCCGCAAAAATACCACCAGCACCGCCAGAAACCGCGATGATTTTCGCCCCAGCTTGATATAGTAATTCAGCCGCAGCACCGCCCACATTACCGAAACCTTGAATAGCAATTCTCGCCCCAGCAAGGGATATACCATGGTCTTTGAGAGATTCATGGACAATAATCATTACACCTCGTCCCGTAGCCATTTCTCGTCCTAAAGAACCACCAATAGATAAAGGTTTACCCGTAACCACTCCGGGTACAGAATGACCAACATTAACAGAGTACGTATCCATCATCCAGGCCATTTCCCTAGCAGAAGTTCCCATATCTGGGGCAGGTATATCTACTGATGGTCCGATATCTTTAATTAATTCACTAATATAACGGCGGCTAATTCGTTCTAATTCCCCCACACTGAACTTTTTGGGGTCTATAGGAATGCCGCCCTTCCCACCACCATAGGGAATACCCAATAAAGCACATTTCCAAGTCATCAACATGGCTAAGGCTGATACTTCCCGCAATGTTACGGCCGGATGATAGCGAATTCCACCTTTATATGGTCCTAAAATATCCGAATGTTGCACCCGATGGCCAGCAATAACTCGTACTTCCCCATTGTCCATTTTCATGGGGATGGAGACTGTAATAACTTTGCGAGGGTGACTAAGTATCTCTACTATACCTGCATCTAATTTTAACTCTTTAGCTACCCATTCTAAATAGTTACAAGCTTGATTATAGGGGCATATATAAGCCGGAGATTGTGTTTCTACAAAGGAGAGAGATGTTGCAACCATAATATTCACTCCTCATCACAGTGTCTTTAATAGTATCAAGGGAGAGACGATGCTATCTGCACCGCCCAATTCATGGGCAATAAGTGTATTGTTAACTACTTTTCCCAAAAACGAAAATTGAAAGTTGTTGAGGTGCGACGGAAACGTTGGGTGGATTTTCGTTTGCGTCTTTTTGTACTTCTTTCGCCTGGCTGCTCTATGTCCTCTTCTGGCATTTCCCGTGATAATTGTGTTTGTAAGGTGTCTTGACTACGCCACCAAGAAATAATCCAGCCACCACCCACACCAGCAATACCACCAAACAAAATACTCATGGGTGCTGAATAACCTAAAAACAGACAACCCAGCATAAACACCAACCAATATTTTAATCCGGCATCAATACCATCATTAGGCGCTACTATGGTCGAATCTGGGTTGTTTTCATTGGCGTTTGTGATTAATCCTAAACTCACACCACCCATCACTCCCACAAATAAACTCAGGGGAGATGAAGCTCCAGCAATTCTGGCAATAATGAATAAAAATAACCCAAATAACAGTTGGGAAGGAAAGTTAGGAGAAGAAGATAAAATTTCTCCCAGAAGATTCTTTTTTGATGCCATAGGATTGGGAATTAAAAATTAAAAATTAAAAAGGCAGAATCAAAAAGTTTTTGTGTAAGGATTCAGGGAACAGGGAGTAGGGGAGTAGGGGAGAAATTTCTTTCTTCTTTCTTCTGAACTCCTGACTCCTTATGAACAATTAAATCAATTCTGATAATTGTGCTAAGAGTGGTTTAGTTGTATTTACAACTGTTAGATAAGGTTGTTCTTGACCTGTAAATGGTTCAAATTGCTGAATTTGAGATGCTAATAAATCAGCAGTAGCATCAGCAATATCACCAGTCCGTTCTAGCAATCGTTGTGTTAAAACTTCTACGGGTGCGGAGCAGCTGATAATGTGTATGGGTAATTGGTGCTGGGTTGCTTCAGAAATAGCTTGAGATCGTAAATCCTGGCGATCATATTTAGCATCTAAAATCACAGACCAACCTTGATTAGCCAGTATAATTCCTAATGATAACAATCGGCTATAGGTTTTTTGGGTCATTTCCGGTGTATAGATTTCATCCCCACCTTTTTGTAAGAGGGGAATTCCTGCTAAATGCTTACGTACAGCGTCGGAACGCAGATGAACGGCGTTGAGTTTTCGGGCTAAATATTTAGCTGTGGTACTTTTTCCAGCACCAGACAACCCGGACATCAAAATCACTTTTCCCTGTTGGGGTTTGGTATATTCCCACGCTTGATGATAGTATGCGCCTGCTGTTTTGGCAGATTCTTGTTTGACCCCATCCGGGATATTAGGATCATCTAATAAAAAGGAACTCACCTTAGCCCGCACATAGGCTTGACGGCTTAAATATAAAGGTAATACCTGTAAACCTTCCCAATCTCCAGTTTGCTCTAAATAGGCATTTAAAAAGGCATTTCCTAAGTCTTTCCTGCCTCTGGCTTCAATATCCATGACTGTGAATGCCACATCATACATGACATCAACGAAGCGGAAAGGCTCGTTAAATTCTATGCAGTCAAATAGCATGATTTTATCATGCCACAAAGCAATATTTCGCAGGTGTAAATCACCGTGACATTCACAAATATAGTTATTGTCAATTCTGCTTTTAAATAATTCTGGATGTTGAACAAAGAACGTATCGGTATATTGTTTTGTTTCTGCAAACTGTTCTTGAGTTTGGGGTCCACCAATATAGTTTTGTGCTTGTTGATAATTCTCATCAATAGCTAACCGCACTTGGGAGATTTCCCCAAAACTGCGAATATAATCATTTGTGACTGCATCAGCATGATATTTAGCTACAACTCGTCCCAATTCTTCTAAGTAGCTTTCTCGTAAATTACCATTGGTAAAAAGTTCACTAAATAGGGTTTCTTGGGGAAATTGCCGCATCTTAACCGCATATTCTACAGCCTCGCCTGTACCACCTAAGTGGTATTGTTCATCGCTGAAAGTTATGGGGATAACTTCTAAATATAATTCACCTGCACCCCTTTGATTTAAACGTAGTTCTTCGTGACAAAAATGTTGTCGTTTTTCTAGGGTGGAAAAGTCTAAAAAACCAAAGTTGACTGGTTTTTTCAGCTTGTAAGCATAATCTCCTGTTAACAGGACGTAAGAAACGTGAGTTTGAATGAGTTGAATGGGTTCTGTTACGGGATGGGGATAAAATCCTGGCTGTAACATTTGTTGGATGAAGGTAGGAAGGTTTGTTTGTGTCATTGGTTGTCAGTTGTCAGTTGTCAGTTGTTGGTTGTTGGTTGTTCGTTGTCAAGCCACTTTTGACTTTTGACTTCCGCTCTGCGGCGGTTGTCAGTTGTCATTGGGAAGGGGATGTTGATATTCTTAGCTGTTGGCTTTTTTCATAAAAAAACCAGGTTTGACCCTGGTTCTTTTAGTTATTATTACCTGAATTTT
>JBJTTJ010000032.1:0-7877 GCA_046080125.1 Cuspidothrix sp. | reverse complement strand
AATAAAAATTGATTTTGATTTTATTGAATCTCTTGATACATAATGAATTTAACCAAGTATTAAGTGTTAAATGGTCATATCTAGTCTAGGAGAGCCAAAATAGTTTATTTTAAATAATTAAAAATAATACAATTAAACGATTGTCTCTAGTACATTTTTCAGATTATGATATTATAATAAAATTGTAATATTCTGAAAAATACTTTTTAAAAACGCAATTTATCATCTACCTTTAAATTACTAAAAATTACTAAACCATCAATTATCAAATAACATCCTGATATGGCTACGCCACGCTTCGCTATCAGACAAAAACTAGGGTTTAGCATTGCTAAACCTCTACTTCTAAATATTAAAACTCCGCGCTTTGTGGAGTACGAGGGAAAGGAATCACATCCCGAATATTCCCCATACCCGTCATAAATTGCACCAATCTTTCAAACCCCAAACCAAAACCAGCATGAGGTACAGTACCATAACGACGTAAATCTAAATACCACCATAAATCTTCTGTTTGCATTCCTTGTGCTAAAACTCGTTTTTCTAACACATCTAACCTTTCTTCCCGTTGTGAACCGCCAATAATTTCCCCTATTTTTGGTGCTAAAATATCCATAGCGCGGACGGTTTTTTCATCATCACTTAACCGCATATAAAAAGCTTTAATTTGGGCGGGATAATCTGTAACAATGACAGGTTTTTCAAAAAGTTGTTCTGCTAAATAGCGTTCATGTTGTGATTGTAAATCTGCACCCCAACTGACAGGATAATCAAATTTGGCATCAGCTTTTTCTAAAAGTTTGACTGCTTCTGTATAAGTCAATCTTTCAAATTGATTACTAATAATATTATTGGCGGTTTCTAAAACAGTTTTATCAATGCGTTCATTGAAAAATTCCATGTCTTCTGCACAAGTTTCCATCACATATTTAAAAATGTATTTGAGAAATTCTTCTGCTAGGTTCATATCACCATCTAAATCACAAAATGCCATTTCTGGTTCAACCATCCAAAATTCGGCCAAGTGACGAGAAGTATGAGAATTTTCGGCGCGGAATGTGGGACCGAAAGTATAAACATTAGAAAATGCCATTGCCATTATTTCCGCTTCTAATTGTCCACTTACTGTTAAATAAGTCGGTTTTCCGAAGAAGTCTTGACTATAATCAATTTCTTGGTTTTCAGTGTGGGGGATATTTTTTAAATTTAAACTGGTAACACTAAATAATTCTCCTGCGCCTTCGCAATCACTGGCGGTTAAAATGGGAGTATGTACCCACATAAAACCCCGTGCTTGGAAAAATTTATGGATAGCAGTTGCACAAGCATTTCTGACGCGAAATACTGCACCAAAGGAATTAGTTCTACCACGTAAATGGGCAATTGTTCTTAAAAATTCAAAGCTATGACGCTTCTTTTGTAGTGGATATGTTTCGGGATCGGCATCTCCATAAATTTTGACTGTTTCTGCTTTTAATTCTATTCTTTGTCCTTTACCTTGGGAGGCTACTAGGACTCCTGTAACTTCTACGGAAGCACCTGTATTTATCTGTTTTAATATGGTTTCGTAGTCTGGCAAGTCTTGATTTATAACCACTTGTAAATTAGCTAAAGATGAACCGTCATTCAGTTCGAGAAAGGCAAATCCTTTTAATTCACGTTTTGTTCTTACCCAACCTTTAACTGTTGATTTTTCTTCAGGTTGACCAGTTTTTAATATTTCTGCAATTCGATGATTAATCATTTTCTACAAGTTGTTTCTTGAGTATATAATCCTAATTTTAGCAAAATAGAGGCTGAAAAGGATCTGAATTATAAAATCTTTGATTTGATGTGATTTGACTTGATGTAAATACAATCCGAGATCTAAAATCTAAAATCCCATCACCCCAGCCAAGATTTTAACAGCCAACCTATAATAACGCCTAAACCACCAAAACGGACTGCTTGCCAAAAGGGTCTTTTCAAGCAGGTCCAAGAAAATAATCTACTTTCTAGGTTGATTTCTATGGTTTCTAGCTGTTTTTGCAGACGGGTTAATTCTGTCTTCATTCCTGGAGACTGATTTCTATTTTGCTTTAAATTCTTTAATTCCTGTTGCCATTGTGCCTTTTGTTGTTGATCTTTTTGCACTTGGGCATATCTATCTTTTAAAAAGCGGAGTGAAGTTTCTAATTCCTCTAGTTCCTGTTCAAAGTCTAGCTGGAGATTTTCTTCTGGTTTGGTCATGGGCGATGGGTAATTGGCTATGATGTTAACATCATAACTTTTGTCTAGTGACTCAGTAGTCAATTCTATGTCTCAAATTAGTCAGTTAAATGATCTTAGCACTTTGGAACTCGCCCAAGCTTTGATGACAAGACTCAGTATTTCTGATGATGATTGGCATCGTCTCAAGTCTAACCGCAATGCCCGCGCTAGTGAGCAGGTGGCGGCTGCTATGGTGTTTTTGGTCAAAAATCAACCTCAAGAGGCACAGGCTAGGCTGGAACAGGCTGTAGGCTGGCTAGATAAATCAATTTCTGCTCCTCCCTGTCCTACTCACGGACATAAATAGAATCCACCCCTATTCAGTGAAAACCAGTTGAGAAAAAAATGGTTCATTCTTTCCTGAGTTGTGGATGAACCGCTTTATAAAACTTATCCAAAGATACCCAAGTCTAGACTTAAATGGACAATGGTAGTTTTGATGTTTACTTCCTGCTTGATTGTAGTCTCAAGATGGCTATTGAGAGTGGTAAAATTGATCATGTCACAGTAAAATATAAATATCTTTCTAGAATACAGGGAATCTTGCATGAGTCTCCGTCTTGGCGATACAGTACCTAACTTTACTCAAGCCTCTACACATGGGGAAATAGATTTTTATACCTGGGCTGGTGATAGCTGGGTAGTGCTATTCTCCCACCCTGCTGACTTTACACCAGTTTGCACAACCGAACTCGGTACTGTTGCTAAACTAAAACCAGAATTTGACAAACGTAACGTAAAGGCGATCGCACTCAGTGTTGATGATGTAGAATCTCATAAGGGTTGGGTGGGTGATATTGAAGAAACCCAAAGCACAACTCTCAATTACCCAATTTTGGCAGATCCAGATCGTCAGGTTTCTGAACTTTATGATATGATTCATCCCAACGCAGCAGCTACCGTTACCGTGCGTTCTGTGTTTATTATTGACAACAACAAAAAACTACGTCTTAGCTTTACCTATCCTCCCAGCACTGGACGCAACTTTGATGAGATTTTACGTGTTATTGACTCTTTGCAATTAACGGATAATTACAGTGTTGCTACACCAGCAGACTGGAAAGATGGTGAAGACTGCGTAATTGTACCATCTTTGAAAGATCCCGAAGTCCTCAAAGAAAAATTCCCTAAAGGTTATCAAGAAATTAAACCTTATTTACGCATGACACCCCAACCTAACAAGTAATTCAAAAATAGTGGATTAATTCGGATTCCCGACTTCTTTAAGAAGTCGGTGATCTTATTGTTTATTGTGATTTGTAATTACTCCTCAGATGTAAAATGTTCATCAAGGAAATTAAGGGCATGATTGCGAAGTTCAAAATATTCTTGAGAATTACGCATAGCCATTCTATCTCTAGGACGTTCAAAGGGAACTGTTAAAATTTCTCCGATCTTGGCAGATGGTCCATTAGTCATTAAGATAATCCGATCAGACATATAAATTGCTTCATCTACATCATGGGTAATCATCATGACCGCCTGACGATGACTTTCCCAAATATCTAAAACTTGACGTTGTAATTTACCACGAGTTAAGGCATCTAAAGCCCCAAAAGGTTCATCCATTAATAACATTTTCGGACGAATTGCTAAAGCCCTGGCAATACCAACTCTTTGCTTCATTCCTCCAGAAATTTGATCGGGATATTTGTCTGCTGCTGAGGTTAAGTTTACCATCGCCAAATGTTCATTAACAATGCTAATTTTTTCAGATCGATTGGCATTTTTGAGAACTTCATCCACAGCTAAACGGATATTTTCTCTGACGGTCAACCAAGGCAATAATGAATAGTTTTGAAATACCATCATTCTATCTGCACCTGGTTTACGAATTTCTTTACCATCTAAGCGAACTGATCCAGATGTAGCTTTTTCAAAACCACCGATTATTTTTAATAAGGTAGATTTTCCGCAGCCAGAATGACCAATTACGGAAATATATTCATTTTCATGAATGGTCAGATTCACATGATCTAAAACTACAAATTCTTCTCTATCAGGTTTAGAATAAGACTTGACTAGATTTTCGATTTCTAAAAATCCGTCGCGCTGCATAGGTTTAGGAAATTCATGATATTGTAGTGTTGTATATTGCATGATTAGTTACCTCAAATATGATCAATTTTTCTAAGACATAAAAAATCTAGAAGGTGCATTAGCACGGATGGGAAAACTATTAAGATATCCTACAGGATCACTAGGATCAAATGGTTTTTTATCTATAAATGCTGTGGATGGTTCAATTTTATAATCATCCTTGGGGCATTTAATTCCCATTTCTGTGGCTATCTCCCTATATAAGTCTGTTCTCCAACCTTGTGCTGCTACTTGTTCAGCGTTTTTAGGAATTTCCTTGATTTGTCCCCAACGTGCTGATTGAGTCATTAACCAAATACTCCGAGAACGCCATAAAAATGTAGAATGTTCTCCTTCTGCGTGGGGAATAGTGTTAGGCAGATCATAAAAAATTGTGGTATCATCTGCTTGGATAGTCCGGTCTTTGCCATCAAAACCCCCATAGTTATAATTGCCAATAATTCCCGGTGCTGTAAACTTAGTCATAGGCAAACCTGACTGTTTGGGTTTTGCACCTGTAAATGATCTTTGGGTCAGTAATTCGGCTATTTCTTGACGATTTTCAGGTTTACCACAATATTGACAAGCTTCAATCATAGCCTTTACCAAAGAACGGTAAGTTTTGGGATAATTGACAATGAAAGATTCCATTACTCCTAGGAGTCTATCTGGGTGTCCGTGCCAAATTTCCTTACCTTGGGCGAAGGTAAAACCGATACCTTCGTTACCTGTAATTGCCCTAGTGTTCCAAGGTTCAGCGACCATGTAAGCTTCCATTGCACCAATTCTCATGTTTGTCACCATTTGTGGTGGGGGAACAATGATGATCCGAAATTCTTTCAGAGGATCAACACCGGCAGCAGCAGATAGATAGCGGGCAAAGTATTCATAAATGGCAGAACTAAGGACTACAGCCCACACTCTCTTTTCTGGGGGTTGTTTGTCAAAATAGCCACGAAAGTCCCGTCCAAAGGCTTCTAAAGCCCCATCACCATATTTTTGTTGATATTCATACCAAGGACGGATGCCATAGTCCCACATATCCTTATTCATGGTCATGGCGTTGCCATGACGGTGAATGGTCATCGCTGCACACAGGGGGGCATGACGCGCCCCTTCTGCCCCTATTCTGGCGTTGGTGACTGCACCGGAAACGACGGGGGAAGCATCGAGACGACCGAAAATTAAACCGTCGCGGGAGGTAGCCCAACTAGCTTCGCGGTTAAGTGTGACATTTAAGCCATATTTGCGGAAAAATCCTTTTTTCCAAGCGATCGCAAATGGGGCACAATCATTTACAGGTACATAACCAACGGTAATATCTGGTTTTTCTAAATCTTGGGACTTGACTATAGGTGTCACCGCTAAAGCTTCTTCTGTTAGTCTCTTTGCAGACCTATCTCCAGAAACATTACACGATGATAAAGCTAAACCTGCCGTTGTTGCACCTATGGCTTTAATAAAATCTCGCCGAGTTAAATGATTTTCACTCATGGTTTTGATGATTTTGGATTTATTTATCCAGAATTCTAGTAAGTTGGGCAATGCCCACCCTACACTAATTAAAATGTGGAACAGGCATCTTGCCTGTAATAAATTGAGATAAATTTGATTAATTTAAACTTCCAGGACGGTGAGTAACTAACTCTTGAATTTTGCCCACGGCATAATCTAAAACTAAACCCGTGATACCAATAACAAACACTGCTAAAAATACCGAACTCAGATTTAAACGACTCCATTCATCCCACACAAAAAAGCCAATTCCTGTTCCACCTGTGAGCATTTCCACGGCTACAATTACCAACCAAGCTATTCCTAAACTAATTCGTAAACCTGTAAAAATATAAGGCAAACTCGCAGGTAAGATAATTTTGGTAATTTGTCGCCAACGGGGCATTTCTAAAACTTGTGCTACATCTATATAGTCTTTAGGAACGCTAGAAACTCCCAAAGCTGTATTAATAATTGTTGGCCACAGGGAAGTAATGAAAATCACGAAAATCGCCGAAGGATCTGCTAAATTAAACAGAGATAAAGAAATGGGCAACCAAGCTAATGGTGATACTGGTTTGAAAATTTGAATAATGGGATTAAAAGCCAACATTGCCGGTCTAGACATTCCAATTAAAAATCCCAAGGGAATGGCTACTAATGCACCTAAACCAAATCCTAATATTACCCGTCGTAAACTTGCTAATAATAACCAACCAATTCCTAAATCACCAGGACCTCTTTGATGGAAGGGATTTAAAATATAATCCAAGTTGGCAACTAACGCCTCTGGTGGTGTGGGCATTAATTCATGATTTGCTAATGCTACCACCCACCACAATACAATAATTCCTAAACATCCTAATGCGGGATATAAGAAAATATCCTGAATTACTACAGGTTTGGCTTTTTTCCAAACAGCTTTTCCGGCAACCGCAATTACAGCAGCTAAATTTAGTTGCAAAATCATTTATTTCACCTCAGCAGAGTTAAGCTTGGGTACGAAAACATTAACTGTTACCAACCTTGGACACTGATGAGATCAGAAAATCATTAAATTCTGTCTCTTCAGTCTCCTCTCAATGCCTACGAAGTTAGCTGACGGGCTAGAGTTGAGAGATACTCTTTTTTGCTCAATTTTCGATTTTTCTGAGTTATAAACCTCAAATAATTCAACTTACTCAAGACAAAAACACGCCCCACAATTTGGTTCCTCCGTTCCAGCAATGTTGATTGTTACTTGCTGGACTAGGCTGACTTACTTAATGATAGCACAATAACATTGATATCTAGTGATAACATCAGTATTAATAAGAATATTTAGTTACTTAACTACTGATTTTTATTTCCTATTTCCCAGGAAGATGCAGATAAATTTCTGAAAATCACCAATTATCAATCTAATAAACCTCTTTTTTTCAATTTCACTAAAGCATCTTCAGCAGCAGCTTTTTCGGCTTCTTTTTTACTTTTTCCTTTAGCTTCACCGTATTCTTTGCCGTCTACTAATACTTTAGCCCTAAATTCTGGCGCGTGAGAGGGTCCGCCAATTTGTTCTGTAGCATATTTAGGGGGATTTGTGTTACCTTGAGCTTGTACCCATTCTTGAAACCGATTTTTGGAATCTACATTAGAACGGATTTCAACAATATGTTCTGAGGCATTATCAAATAATGGTTCAATAATAGCGCGAAGTGGTTCAACATTACGATTATTATCTAAATAATAAGCCCCAATTATAGCCTCAAAGGTACTACTGAGTAAGTTAGGATTTTGAAAACCGCCATCTCTAATTGTCCCTTTTCCTAATCTCATTCTAAAGTCTAAACCTACTTCTATGGCAAATTTGGCCAGTTGTTTTTCTTCTACTAATGCGGAACGTAGACGAGTTAATTCATCTTCTTCTTTTTGATTATGTTTATTGTAAAGATATTCACCACTGAGGAAATTTAAAATGGCATCACCAAGAAATTCTAAGCGCTCGTTATGTTCTCCTTCTCCGGGGTTTTCGTTAACATAAGAACGGTGGGTAAGTGCTTGACGGAGGAGTTTTT
>JBJTTJ010000031.1:0-11245 GCA_046080125.1 Cuspidothrix sp. | reverse complement strand
TTACTGGTGCAAAACTGAACCACCAGAAAAAGGTAGCATAGCACCAGATTGGTTTTATGTCCCTGATGTAGCACCTAGATTAGATGGTAAAATTCGTCGTTCCTATGTATTATGGCGGGAATATATTCCTCCATTAATTGTTATAGAATTAGCCAGTGGTAATGGTGACGAGGAACGAGATTCAACCCCTCTAGTGGGTTTACAGGAAGGTGAAAAACCTGGTAAATTCTGGGTATATGAACGTATTATCCGTGTTCCCTATTATGCCATTTATGAAGTTAATCATGGCAAATTAGAGGTTTATCATTTGGTGGATTTTGCTTACCAAAAAATCCAGCCTAACGAACGTGGACATTATCCTATTGCGCCATTAGGTGTAGAATTGGGACTATGGCAAGGAAGTTACTTAAATAATCCTGAACAACTTTGGCTGCGCTGGTGGGATTTACATGGTAATTTGTTATTGGTAGGTCAAGAAGAAGCCCAATTACAAAAATTAAGGGCTGAACAACAACAACAAAGGGCTGAACAAGCAGAACGAAAGGCTGTACAATTAGCCGAACGTTTACGGGCGATGGGTATAAATCCAGATGATGATTTATAATTAAAATAAACAAACCACTCCAAGCACAGAGGATACGGAGAAAAGATGCAAAGGGCAATTTTATCCAGGAATTTACAGTTTAAACTTAATTGGGTGAGTTTTTTTGCTGATTTTCTATTAGCTGGAATGGTTTTTGGTCCGCCTATTGCTCCTTTTTTAGCTGGGTCTGGTGTATTTTTGCTTCCGGGGATTGCGGACATTATTTACTTTATGGGTAATCATGTCTGTCCCCAGCCTACTATGGGTTTAGAGTTAGCACCACCTTTTATTATGGCGGTATGTATGCGTTGTTATGGGACCGTAAGTGGTTTGTTAATTACTCGAATTTTATATGGTTTAACTAAGGGAAAAGGCTCTTTTTGGTTAAATCAATATGGTTGGACAGGTGCGGCTTTTGCTAGTATATTGATGATGGCTTATCCTTTAGAATTAGCAGCGCAAATTTTCGATTTGTGGGATTTTAATAATTATATTGTTACCCCATTTGGTTTAATTACTGGTTTAGCTTGGGGTTTGTTTACTATGCCCATTTTCCATGATCAATAATTCATTAGCTTATAAGAAAATAGACTGAAAACCCCGGAATTACAGGCTAAAAATTTGTAAATATTCAGCTATAGCACTATGGATGATTCCTGCTACAAATAAATATTCTGACTTCTAAGCTGTTGTGCCTTTAACTTGAATAATCAATACAAGCAAGATGCTTGTGCTACTGTAACTTCAGGTTTTTTGATTATACAGTTTAGCTCTTACCTACAAACCATTTTCAAGTTTGAGTTTAACATAATGCCAACTTCCACTGATAACTTGATTATAGCTGGGTTTCATGCCCTGTCTGATTCTATTAGGGTCAGTATTATAGAACTTCTGCGTCGCGGTGAACTTTGTGTATGTGATTTATGTAATGCTCTACATATTAATCAATCAAAACTTTCCTTTCACCTGAAAACTCTTAAAGAGGCCAATTTAGTCAATGCACGTCAAGAAGGACGCTGGATTTATTACAGTTTGAATATTGCCCAATTTCAGATTTTAGAAACATATTTAGCAGAATTTCGCCTTTATTCTGGGGTTTTATCCAGTCGTTGTTGTCCATAAAGTTAATCAGGAAATCTGGTAATTTTTTGGTAAGTGTGATCAAAATTTTGTCAGGTTAGGCTATTGCTTAACTGGACTCGATAATCAGACTTTCTCAAGAAATAAAGCGCAAATTCCCATTTTCTTAACCGTTCGCGCTAAACTGAACAAATCTTCATCTGCTCAGAATGACACTTTATAAAGGCAAAACCTTTAATGGTGCAACGGCGGCACTCGCTATCCCTTCTGTTGTATAAGCATTAGGGAATACTTTTCTGACTATTTGTAACGAACCATTGACATCCGCATTAATCCTAGTTTGATTACTAGATTCAAACAGACCTCGTTTAACACGCTTGCCTAAATAGACTTTGTGCTTACAAGGTTTTTCTAAGTCCAGTGCAGATGTCTTTGAGGTATAAGATTCTTGAGTTACTACAACCTTGATTCCTACTAATTGACATTTATAAGTTAATTGGTCAATTAATCTTGCATGGGGAATCTGTGTAAATGACTGATTATTCTTTTTACCTATATTAATATTCTGTTTCCAGTTATCGTTTTTACCTATAACTAATGTCCCGATATTACAAGCTTGAAGTAGATTGACAATTGTTCTACTTGTATTATGTAGATAGTTATCAACGTAGTTGTTTCTATAAGCAGTTAAAGATTGAATCCGCTTACTTGACTTACGTTTCTCACCAAGTTGAGCCTGTAACTTAGCTTTAGTTTTATTATAGAATTGGTTAACTGATTTAAGTGGTCGCCCATTAATCAACAAAGGTGCAAATCCTGGTTGATTTGAAGTTAACGCTACTAGGTTAGTTAAACCAAGGTCAATACCAGCTACAAAACTACTGGTAGATTGTTCTCCTTTGTGCTTTTCATATACAATTTCAACTACATAGCAAGTAGGGCGAGGTACTAAACGTACTTCTACAACATTATCTACTTTTGTTGGAATCTTAATGTCACTCATTGATAGGTGACATATACCCTTCTTGAGTTCAGCTTTATATACTGATTCATGGTAGTAGATAACTATATTACGTCCTTTGGTCTTATCTTTGTAACCAGGTATTTTTGGCTTTCCTAAGAACTTAGAAGGATTCTTCTTCCATTCTTTATGTGCTTCAAAGTAACCAGTCCAATTAGAAACCAATCGTTTAATAATCTGTTTGCTAACTTTAGTAGGTAAAGCACGTTAGTCTACACAATCTTTAGTCAGATGATAAAGGTCAGTAAGACTATACTTTTTACCTGTAGCAAAGAAATATTGACGACAGATGTAATTAGCTGCATTGTATAGATTTTTAGAAAGGAAGGATAACTTATCAATCTCTTTCCAATGTTGGTGAGATGTTTAATGATGTGTCTTTCAACTAATATCATTTCTTCTTCCTTTGTTTATGCTGAACGTTTCCCGTAAATTCTAGCCGAGAAAGAAGACATAAGGGATAACATATCTTCTACCAACTCAGCTTCATAAGTTTTAGGTAAAGTTTCTTTCATATACTCAGTAGAACTAACACGAATAACTTTCTTCCTTAACATAATCTTGACTTCAATACTATAATCATAGCATACCATGAGGAGATTTGTAAAGGTTTTATTAGAAATGTTTAGATATTTGTTTTACGGCTCACACCCCCAACTACCAAATTACGTAAAATTAAATCTACTCTGGGTAAAAAACCATCACCATATTCAGCCGGAAAATGGGTAATCACATAAAATGCTTTACCATTTTGTTCTCCAATATAGATATTACCCAGGATATTTTTACCGTGGCTAAAGGCAATATTTTGTTTTACCCAAGGGTAGGTTTTATTCTGATTTCGGTTGACTACACGCCATTGATTGGCAGCAATTAAACCGTTTTTACTATTAATAAATTTACTTACTTGTGAAGAATTTTGTAAGTTACTTAAAAATGCCAGGTGAACATAAGCATTTTCATTTTTTTTACCGCCAAAGTTGACAATAAATTGAACACCTTGTCCTTCTTCTGAACTTGTAGAGTCTACTAAAAAATCCTGTGGAGGAAAGTAGGTGATAAAGAGAGGATTTTGATATAGTTTGAGTGTAATCTGGGTTTCTTTACCTTCGATAGATAAGGTAGCTTTTTTCGTCGCTGGTCTAGTTGACGGGGATTTTTGACTGGCTAATAATATTATTTGAGTATTAGTCAGAGAGTGATTTTTAGCAACTTGATCATTCGCTAAACTAGGGTTAGTTAATGTTAAAATTCCTAGGGTTGTTGGTGCTATAAAATTGATAAAATTCATGATTTTGATAGAATAAATACGCAAATTTAAGTCCAGTTGGATCACAGGCGTGACGAAAATCACATATATACATGACTTAGATCCTACCGTGAAAATCTTTATCTTAGCATAATAGGAGCTAACTGAACTCTAGCCGAGTCATTAATAGGGAACATACTAATCACCGACAGCTTACCATAAGTTTGTCGGTTTTTTATCATCGGTCAATTGCTGAGCCTAAGATAACTATAACACTATATCTATGATAATCATAAACATATATGTCGGTAATAATACTGATTTAATCAAAATTGACGGGAAATTACTCCGCTATGATAGGCGTTTTTTAGGATCGGGGATTTTAGATTAAAAAAATTTTGCTGATTATCCCCACAACTGGTTGATAACCTGACAAATTCTGCCATAGTCACTACCAACTGTGGGGAATTGATGATCAAATTGCGAATGTTATGATTAGTGGGTGCTAGGATTTTCAGTGAAAACTGGCACGGGCATTTTAGGACATCGCTTGAATGATGTAATCAAAGTAAGGTGCGGTGGCTATAGCGTCTTCAGCATTCAATAAATCCAAAGATGCTTGTTTAAGAGCATTGATAGCTTCTACCATTCCAGGAACAGGAACGCCTAGGGAATTGTACATTTCCCGCACACCAATCAAACCAATTTTTTCAATGGGTTCTTTGTCACCAGCAAGTACACCGTAGGTAATTAGGCGTAAGTACCAACCAAAGTCCCGAATACACAAAGCCCGTTGTTTGTCACCGTAAGCATTTCCACCGGGGGCGATAAAGTCAGGGCGCTTTTGCCAAAGTTTTTTGGTGGCTTCTTGAACAATTTTTTTCTCGTTTTCTGAAAGGGTAGCAGCGATTCTTGTGCGTTGCATACCAGTTTCCAAAAATTCTTTAATGCTTTTGAGTTCGCCACTGCTAGGGTAACGCAGTTCGTCGTCAGCTTGGAGAATAACTTGGCTAATTACAGTCATGATTGTCTGATGACCTGAAATGTTGATTATTTGCTAGTTTAGCGACTTAGAGGGACATTCGTGAAGTCTATGGGAAGATAGGGGTAAATCTGTTCACATTTCTACACAGGAATCGCTAACCAATGAATAATATAATGTGGCGACAGGGTGAGGTTATAGAATTAGAAATTTCTGATTTAAGCGATACTGGCGATGGTGTAGGCCGCTTTGATCAGCGCGTGGTTTTTGTTCCTGATACGGTGGTAGGCGATCGCGCTCTTGTCAAATTACTCCATGTTAAGCCAAAATATGCTCATGGTCAGGTGCAGGATTTATTAACTGCTTCCCCTCAACGAATACAACCAAGTTGTATTGTGGCTGATAAATGTGGTGGTTGTCAGTGGCAACATATTAATTATGACTACCAGTTAATAGCCAAGCAAAATCAAGTTAAGCAAGCTTTAGAGCGAATTGGAGGTTTTATTAATCCACAGATAAACCCTGTTTTAGTAGCTGCTTCACCCTTAAATTATCGCAACAAAGTCACCTATCCCTTGGGGATATCTACCACAGGTCAAGTACAAGCGGGTTATTATCACAAAGGCAGTCATAAATTAATTAACTTGAATCAATGTCCAGTTCAAGACCAGCGCTTGAATATTTTATTAGCTGAAATAAAGTTAGATATTCAAAAGCAAGGTTGGTCAATTTATGACGAAAACCAGCATAAAGGATTAATTCGCCATTTAGGCTTACGCATTGGCAGCAGAACCGGGGAAATACTGCTAACTTTGGTAGTCAAGGATTGGAATTTACCAGGAGTGGAAAACCAAGCACAGCAATGGTTACGGCGTTATCCCCAGTTAGTTGGGGTCACACTCAATCGTAATAGCGATCGCACAAATGCTATATTTGGATCACAAACCCGTTGTTTAGCTGGAGTCCCCTACCTGCGTGAAACATTTGCCGGCTTAGAATTTCAAATCCGTCCAGACACATTTTTTCAAGTATCCACAGAAACCGCCGAAGCACTTTTAGATATGATTCAGTCAGAACTGAATTTAAAAGGTCATGAAATCCTACTTGATGCCTATTGTGGCATTGGCACATTAACTTTACCCCTAGCCAAACAAGTACGACACATTACCGGGTTAGAATTGCAATCAACAGCAGTAGAACAAGCAATTATCAACGCGCAAAACAATGACATCAATAATGTTACCTTTCAAGTCGGCGCAGTCGAAAAAATTCTCCCCAATCTAGAAATCATCCCGGATATTATTTTACTAGATCCCCCACGCAAAGGATGTGAAATTGATGTTATCAAAACATTAAGAAAAATTAAACCATTTCAGATAGTTTACATCAGTTGTAAAGTATCTACCCTCGCCCGTGATCTAAAATTACTTTGTGAAGATGGGCTGTATGAACTGACAAAAGTTCAACCTGCTGACTTTTTCCCGCAAACAGCCCATGTAGAAACAGCCGCATTTGTGACCTTATCGAAGAACGATAAGAGTAATTAATGATTCGCAAAAATAAAAATCAGAAATTTGTACTCTAATGGTAACTCATAATGCTAGAATGAAATTACATAAGAAATAGAAACTCATCTTCTTTTAAAGCAATCTAGGTTGCATAATGTCTTAAGTAATATGAACAGAATTGTCTTAATTATAAACCAACAGTTAAGGGAAGTAGCTTCCTACTCCTATTCAAAAGTAGCAGTGATCAGGTATCTGCTCAAAGAATAAATTAACTCTAAGAAATTGTTAATAGGCAATCTGATTCATCTCTTAGGTTACCAGCCGGGATAATTTTTATAAATCTAGTTTTACAGACCCAAGTTTGAAGGCACTAGGACTACCTAGTTTTCTGATCAGAATGCCTGTAAAAGCAAACTGATGTCTAGCTAACTAAAAGCTACGGGGTTTCTCTTGTGATTACCATTTCTCTTCGTCCAGTGGGACATTATTGGGGGACAATTAGTTTTGCCTCCACCCTTTACCTTTGTCCAATCCTAGATTTACTCTTGACTCATATTCCCGCAAAATTGCAGTCAGAACTGCGACTGGGACTACAAGAAGCCCTAGTGAATGCTGCTAAACACGGGAATAATCTTGACCCTAGCAAATTAGTAGTAGTTCGTTTCTCATTTATAGATAATCAGTATTGGTGGGTAATTTCAGATCAGGGTAGTGGCTTTACTCCCACCATAGCAGGTGATGGTGATCCCAATGACTATTTGCCACCAGATGAAGCCGAAAGTGGTCGGGGTATGTCCTTGCTGCATCAGATTTTTGACCAAGTAGAATGGAATCGCCAAGGCACAGAACTGAGGCTTTGTAAGCAGTTGGAAAGCCGTCCTTTGTTGTGGTTGCGGCGTTATATTAGCAATAATAATTCACAAGAAAGTTCGTTTATGGACTCTTCAGGAATCCCCGGTTTTCTAAACCGGGGAAGCTAAAAATCATCCTAACAAGTCCCTCACCCCAAACTTGGGGGTCCAGGGGCGGGGGATTGGGATTTAGGGGGCTAAATAGGCTTTATTCGGTTTGTCATGCTTGCAGTCTCCCAAATCCTACCTCGGGTGTGTTTATGCCAGATGTGTTTGCACTTGTGAGACTAATTCGGTTGTCCAATGGTTAACAAGTTCAGTGTCCGCGGCTTCTACCATGACTCTAATCACTGGTTCTGTACCAGAGGCCCGGACGAGAATCCTGCCACTATCACCCATGGCGGCTTCAGCTTTAGCGATCGCTTGTTGCACAGGTTGACATTTTTCCCATCCTAACCGCCGTTCTCGATCTAATACTCGCACATTCCGTAATATTTGGGGGTAGTTTTGAAAACTTTGGTCTACCATTTCTCCCAGGGAAAGATCAGCCTCTTTGACGAGGGCGGCGATGTGCAAGGCGGTTAATAAGCCGTCGCCTGTCATGGCATAATGACTACAAAGGATGTGACCTGATTGTTCTCCTCCCAGCATTCCCCCAGTTTTCTGCATTTCCGCTTGCACATATTGATCACCTACAGAGGTACGGATTAATTTACCCCCTAGTTGTTGCCAAGCTCTTTCAAAGCCCAAGTTAGCCATAACGGTAGACACAATCAGGTTATCTGGTAGCTGTTGTTTTTGTTGCAGGTGGCGACCCCAAAGGTAAAGAATATAATCACCGTTGACTGTTCTGCCCGTATTATCCACAGCTAAAACCCGATCTGCGTCACCATCAAAGGCAAAACCCATGTCCGCATGGTGTTGTTTAACTGCAATTTGGAGTATGTCTAGATGTGTAGAACCACAATTAACATTAATGCGATCGCCATCAGCTTCGTTGTGTAAACAAATAATCTCCGCCCCCATTTCCTCAAATACCCTTGGTGCTAAACCTACGGCTGCACCCCAAGCTAAATCCAACACAATTTTCATACCCTGGAGATTGATTCCAGATTGTAAGGGTGTTTGGATAGATTGACTATATTTTTGAATTAACTCCGGCCGTGAATAATGTTTGCCACAATTACTTATACTCAACTCTAGAGATAATTTGCCTCTTAATCCTGCCTCAATTTCCCCTTGTAGGACTGGAGATAACTTACCACCATGGGCATCAAAAATTTTAATTCCATTGTCTTCTGGGGGATTGTGGCTGGCGGAAATCATAATCCCACCCATGGCATTGGTGATCCCAGTAAGATAAGCCACACAAGGTGTAGGACATAATCCCAAATACCACACCTCTAAACCGGCAGCAGTTAAACCTGCACTCAAGGCCATGGCTAACATATCACTGGAATTACGAGAATCTTGTCCTAAAATGATTGGACCTGGCTCAGTAACATGATTCTGTAAAACCACACCCGCCCAAAAACCCACTTGTAAAGCTAAAGACTCATTTAACAATTCTCCCACCTTGCCGCGAATCCCATCCGTACCAAATAAGGGGTTTGTAGGCAATGGCAGAGGATTTAACATCCAATTATTCTCCACCTGTGTCACCAATTCTGAACTATAGCCTTGACTCCGAGCTATTGATAAAACCATAAATCTTTACACTCCACACAATCACACAAGAAAATAACACGCTTTTGGGCTATTCTCGGCCTTCTCTCCACAGCAAATCAACTCGTTGCTTAATGATTTTTAATATAAATTCTCATCAAATAGGTCTAATCTAACGTTTTAATGGGCTTTTTCAATCATTGTGTACACAGTTAATTTTTTTACAGTTGAGAATCTTAATATGAGCAGCAATTTAGCAAGCAAATTACGTGTAGGTACAAAGAAAGCACACACTATGGCAGAAAACGTGGGTTTTGTCAAGTGTTTTTTAAAAGGAGTTGTAGAAAAAAACTCCTACCGCAAATTGGTTGCTAATTTTTACTTCATCTACTCAGCGATGGAAGAGGAGATGGAAAAACATAAAGATCACCCAATTGTTGGCAAAATTTATTTTCCTGAACTCAACCGTAAGCATACCCTAGAACAGGATTTAGCTTACTACTATGGTTATAACTGGCGGGAACAGGTGAAATTGTCCCCTGCGGGCGCAGCTTATGTCAACCGCATCCGGGAAATTTCCGCCACTGAGCCAGAATTATTAATTGCTCATTCTTATACCCGTTATCTAGGTGATTTATCGGGGGGACAAATCCTCAAAAATATCGCCCAAACAGCTATGAACCTCACAGAAGGCGAAGGAACTGCTTTTTATGAGTTTGCAGATATTAGCGATGAAAAGGCATTTAAAGCCCAATATCGTCAAAACTTAGATGCTATGGCTATTGATGATACTACAAGCGATGGCGGAAAGCCCAGCCTAGCTGATCGGATTGTGGAAGAAGCTAACTCCGCCTTTGACATTAACATGAAGATGTTCCAAGAGTTGGAAGGTAACTTAATTAAAGCCATCGGTATCATGGTTTACAATGCCCTAACCCGCAAACGCACCAAAGGTAGTACAGAACTCGCTACTGCTGAGTAAAAATTATCATAATATCCCTCTGGTTTTTTCTGTTGAGGAAAGCAACCGGAGGGATAATTAACGGTTATTTAATATTAATCAAACGACAACTCAATAATTGAGCTTTTGGATAAGTTTTTTGTAACTGAGATTGTCGTTTTAAATTTGGGCGACCGTAGGTGGACACCTGGCTAATTAGTGATGGTTTTGGTGGAGATGAGAATTTTTCTTGGCTCAAATCATCAAATAAAATGACTGTGTGCAACCGAGAATTTTCATATTTTTGAGCGTAAATTTGTGCTACTTTCTGCCATTGTTCAGGAGGACAGTAACTTTTATCAATGAGTAAAGTTACACCTGGGAAAATTTGAGAAATCGCCACTCCCGCAACTAGAAATAATCCCCAACCCCATGCCAAAATTCTGAATAAAGAACGGTTCATAGATTTACAAGTTGGTTTGAAACAGTTCGGTGAATAGTGTTTGTAGTTTTTGCGGATCGCTGGATTTCACGGTAGTTTCTCGCAACTTGGCGATTTCCTGTAATTCATTTTGATTAACTTGTCCATAACCGATGGGATAGAAACGCACACCGCTATATTTGAGAACATTTGTGATTTCGTTAAACCGCAATCCTATATTCACTTCACCATCAGTTAGTAGTAGTAAATAAAATCGTCCATTAGGATCAGTTTTTTGGCGTTCCATTAGTTCTGATAAACCAACAATCATCCCGTCGTACATAGCAGTTCCACCATCAGCGGTGAGAGAATCAGCCGCCGCTAACAAACGTTTGTGTTGTTGTGTATCAAAAGGAGCAAGGGGTAGTATTTGTCTAGGGCGATCGCTAAATGCAACCAGTCCCACATAGTTACCAGGATTAATTGATTGTGCAGCAATTCGTAGGCTGTTTTTAACAGATTGTAGGCGATCGCCTTCCATTGAACCACTAGTATCAATTACCATCATCAAATTAACTGTCCGTCCGCCGTCCTTACGCTGTTTCCAATAGGACTGCGCCCCTTGCAAAACCGCACCATCAGGAATGGGAGGTAAAACCCGACCTTTAAACGCTTCATCCGCATTAAAGCCTTGTGCTTTGGCTAATTGCTGCATTTCTGGAGATAAAGCAAATTCACTAAATCGCCGTAAAGCTTCATTTTGGGCGGCAGTATTCCAACTAAACCCCACCAAAGGATTATCATTAGCTACTCCAAAGGGGATAAACACCACATCTTCAAATCCTGGCAGTTTCTTCAAAGTTTGGTAACTTTGATATTGTAGAGGAAATGCTTGCAGTTTTTGGTTGTTGCGGATAAAAATATCTTTCAATTCAAGAGTTGTCA
>JBJTTJ010000030.1:0-4880 GCA_046080125.1 Cuspidothrix sp. | reverse complement strand
GATGAGTGGAGGTCCAATATTAAACGACCAGGGAGAAGTAATTGGTATTTATGGTAAAGCTGAATTTGGCAGAAGTGAAGGCGGGTTAGCAAGAGATGGGGTTCAGGGAATACCCACGGAAAAATTCCCCAATTTAATTAGTAATATTCAAAATAATATTCCAGATAACACCCAAGTTAATATTCCTGGTAATAATTCTAGTTCTAGGACGGAATCTACACCTGTTATATTTCAAAAATTAGAAGCATTATTAAAAGCAGGAAAATGGAAAGATGCAGATTTAGAAACTTGGGAATTGATGAAAAAGTTAACCAACCGAGAACAGGAAGGATGGTTAAGAGTAGAAGATGTGAAAAATTTTCCCAGACAGGAATTGCGGAAAATGGATCAATTATGGGTAAAATATAGCAATGGTAAATTTGGTTTTTCTGTACAAAAGCAAATTTGGCTGGAGTTGGGTGGTAAGTTAGATGGAGAACCTGACTTAGATACTTATAGAAAGTTAGGAGATCGCGTCGGTTGGAGACGGAAAAATGAGTGGCTGAGTTATGGTAGTTACACTTTTAGTACAAACGCACCATCAGGACACCTGCCGCTCGGGGGCGAGGATGCTGTTTTTGCTGTTTTTGGGGGTTTGTTTTGGGGGGAAGGGCAGATGAGGGTACTCTTTTCTCTTCTCTAGACTATAACCCATAAGCGTTACACAAGATTATAAGTATTTCTTATCAAGAAGTAAAGAACCGATTTATTAGGCTTTGGGGATTTCATTACCTGTTAGGGGGGTTAGTAGTATATCTATAGTAAACTTGTGGGTTTTAATGGAGTAAAAAACCTAACATAAGCGTCAAGTTGCGCTGTTGCTGAACCCGACCTACAAAACATAGATAAAGTATTACCTGATACAGAAATAATTGATTAAATAGACATATAGACACACTCACACCTAAAAACCCCAGAAAAACCCCAAATAGGTTGTCAATAATAAGAATAATTTTGCAAAAACTCTCCAACATGATGAGGATTGTAACAATTAGCAAAGATAAACTTTTCCGCAATTTTGATTATTTCAGGATTATTTTCTCGCCAAACTTCATATAATCTTTTAGCATCTTCATCTGTTTGCTGTTGTTGACTTTTTTGGTGATTTTTCTGATTTTTCTGATTTTTCTTTTTTTTATTTGTTAATTTAGGTAATAATTTATCCCCCCAATAAAATTTTTTACCTTTTTTCTCTTGAGATTTATATTGATGACAAAATTTCTTATATTTACGACTACATTCCTCTAGATCTTCTCCTAAAGCTAAAAAAGCAGGGTGCCAAGTGGTAATTCCATCATCACCTAACCTTTCATAAACTCCATAATTACTAAAATCATAGAAAAAACCATTTTGCATACCAGCAGCTTGGGGATTAGCATGAATATATCTGATAGTATTTAAAGCTCTGGTTTTATCATTGTTAGAAAAACTTGTACTATGGTATCTTTTTTCCCAAAAATGTCCACATCTATTTAACATTCTATTAAAACACATAGCAGAATACCAGTTAATATAGTGCATGATTTTCGGTATTTCTTCTGCTTTTTGCGGTTCAATTAAATAATGAATATGATTACTCATAATACAGACACTATAGAGTTTAAAACTATATTTCTCTATGGCTTTTTTGATGACATATAGAAATATTTGACGACATTCTAAACGGGTTAAGCGAAATTCTCTATTGTTACAGCGAACTGTAATATGATAGGAATAGTTACAATGAGTTTGAGACATAATAACAAGAAATATTATCATTTGGCACAGACATCCTGTCTGTGAAATATTTAAAAGTATTGCCTGTCGGGGTTCTTAAGCTGATGTGCAGTAGCACAAGCATCTTGCTTATATTAATTTACCACTTACACAAGTGTCACACTAAAAATCTATTGTCAGGTGCTTTACTACTGTATAAATCCTGCAAATAAACAGATTCTAAACAGATTTTTGATATATGACGCACCTTACTTGCCAGTTGCGTAAGTCTTGTTAAACAAGAGTTCACAATTACTGCTATTATAGTCCTTGAGGTGTTAGATCAAGAATGCGGTAAACCAGGGGTAAGAAAATGACAGAGAATCAAGAACCACTGCGGATTTTAAAGGGAGAAATTTTACAGGGAAAAAAAGGAACATACCAAATTATCAAACCTATAGGACAAGGGGGTTTTGGAGATACTTTTCTCGCTGAGGATTTGAATCCGGCAGTAGAGAAACGCTATTGTGTTGTTAAGCAATTACGAATGGATATTGATCATCCTCCTGAAATCATTGCAGGGATCAAAAAAGCCTTTGAAAAAGAGGCTAGGACTTTGCAAAGATTAGGAGACCAAAGTGGTAACATTCCTTGCTTATATGATTATTTTTCCCTAACTGTAACTGATCCCCAACTCCATACTTCACAAGAGTTTAATTATCTGGTTCAACAATATATTGAAGGAGAGGATCTGAGTAAAGAACTAGAAAAACAAGGACTTTTTTCAGAAACAAAAGTTTTGGATTTATTAAAAAATATTTTACCAGTTTTAGAATTTATTCATAAACATAATGTTATTCATCGGGATATTAAACCCAAAAATATTATGCGTTCCACAGAAGAAGAGAACAAGTTTTATTTAATAGATTTTGGAGCAGTCAAACAAGTAATTAAAGGTGATATTGACACTACAGAAAAATCTATTGTCTTTCTCAGTAAATCTTATGCTCCTCCAGAACAAATAGACAGTAAACCAGTTAATGCTTCCAGTGATTTATATGCTTTAGCTGCTGCTTGTGTGCAATTATTAACAGGTGAATCTCACAGAGATTCTCGTGTTAATCAGCTTTGGAATTGGCGAAAATATCCCCATATTAGTCAACATCTGGGTAAGATATTAGAGCGTATGCTCCGACAAGAACCTTATTATAGATACCAGTCAGCAAGGGAAGTCATAGAAGCTCTGAATAATCCTGATGACAAGACAGAAGTTATCTATCCTCCCCAACGTCAATTTATTAAAGTTATTAAAGTTATTAAAGTTTTATTGATAGCAGGAATTATTTTGTTTCCTACTGGGTTTTTAGCTTATCGACTTATCGTAGATGGAGATAGTCAACAGACTATTGTTCAATCATTTCAAGATGAAGAATTTGGAATTGAAATCAAATATCCTCAAAATTGGCAAGCTGAAAAACAACAATATACTCCATTAAACGGAGGAATTATTGCCAAAATATCTCCTAATAGTTCCAGTTCAAATCTAGATGTAGGGTTATTTATCCGTGTACTAGATTTACAACAACCTCAAAATCTATCTGATTATAATCAGGCTGCTATTCAGGAAATTAAAAAATCGGTTATAGCTGTACAAATTCTCCAACAACAATCGAAAAACCTAGATAATCGGGAGGGATATCAAATAGTTTATACAGGACAAGATCCAATTAATAGTAACCTCAGATTTAAAGTTATGGAAGTTTGGACTATCAGCGATTCAAAAGTTTATATTCTCACCTATCGAGCAGAAGAAAAACATTATGATTCCTTTCTCAAAGATATAGAACAAACAATGATTAGATCTTTTCGTTTCCTGCCTCATGTTAGGTTATAGTAAGCTGATTTGATTCATGAATTTTTCGTGAAGATAGGGAACAAGAAATAACGCTTTCGGTATGTACGGAGTTCTGTTCAAAAATCAAACATTATTCTTAGAGGTTGTTTGAAAAGTATTAGATGAAACTGATAATCTCTAGAAACCTAACCTCCACTTCCCTACAAGGGAATGGGGGTTTCAAAGCCTCTCCCCGACGCGGGGAGAGGTTTGGAGAGGGGTTTATTTATACATTAAAAACTATAAATACCGCACTTACCAGTGTCATGAGGTAGACTATGAACAGGCAAGACTTGTACTAAGCGGAGTCGAAGTATGCCTGTGCCACAATGGTTTTATCACTAACATCTGTACTTCATAGCACCGAAAACTGTTGTATGTATAAGTTTTAGAACTATAAAGTGGTAATATTCTTGCAAGTTTGACATTTATACTCAATTATATTAAACTGTAGGAGAATCAAATTTTTGTTTTTGGATAAATTTTAGCTTTTTTTAGATTTTGGCTTTAGTTATGAAGAATAACCTATCAGCACCCTTAACTGGTCTGGCCTTAGCCTTGAGTGTTACTTTAGCCAGTAATCAACCTAGTCAAGCTCAAAGCCGTCAATTTACTTGTGCTTCAGTTGATAACTATCCAGCAACCGTGGTTCGTCACCCAAGCAAAGGTACTGTACCTTTAATTGTGTGGACAAACACAAGTCAGATTAATGATACATGGACACCGCAAAAACGTTGTGAACAAGTATCAGATCGTTTCCAGAAACTGCAAAATCAAGGTCAATTGAGAATCTTGAAAACTGGAACAGTCAACCGTCAATCTGTGATCTGTGGTTTAAAAACTAATGAGGGAGCTTGTAATAACAAAAACGTTCTACTGACTATAACAAATCCAAGAGATCCTAAGCAAGTCCTTGGAATACTATTGAATACCCGTGCTTCTGCAAGCGGAGAACCTGTTTACCTCAGTGGCAATGACGATGGATACATTGAACTAACAATCAACAGTGATGGAACTGCCAGTGTTGATATTGATCAAGTGATTGACAGTAAGATCGAGCCATTTTGGTAAATTTGAAATTATGGGGGGGAAACCATGAGTTGGCACATAGGAATAGTTACTATTTTTGCACTAACTGGTTCTTTTTTGTCCTTGACAACTCCAGTGTCGTCAGTTCAAAAACCCCCTTTTTTAATGGTTAACTGGGTTCCGGATCAGGGAAAAATTCAACTTGAACAAGAGGCTCGTTTAA
>JBJTTJ010000029.1:0-12009 GCA_046080125.1 Cuspidothrix sp. | reverse complement strand
AACCATTGATTTAATTCTAAATCTGTATCTGTAAACATTTGAGTACCTCTACCGCAACAAAAAAGGAATTTGGACTGTAATCGCATTTGTTGGACATTCTTTTTCACAGGGTAAACAGAACCAACATTCATCATATTTCATGTATGCTTTTCCCGTCTCTGGATTTTTTGCTAATACATCTAAGGGACAAACTTCAATACAAGCAACACATTTTTCTAAACATTTAGATTCATCCACAATTACAGGAACATCTACTCTTTGTGTAATTAAAGCCATAATTTTGTAACTCCCTAATTTTATTAGTAAACTTTAATAAACACCACTCAACAAAATCTATTCAAACTTACTGAAAGCCTAATATTTTAGGTTTACGAAGTTGATTAAACAATACTTAGTTAAATGGTACACTTTTATAACTAATAGTTATTACTCCCGGTTCGCCTATTTAAAATTGAGTTAGAAAAAACCTGAACGATTTAATAGGGATTTTAGCCTGTAATTCAAATGTACTCTCGTCCCGACTGCGCGATCACGTAGGCGATCGCATAAAAATAGAGTTTTTAGTGCCGGGTGGTAGTTCAAGCTAAATTTCGGGAAATCGCTAAAACCATTACGACACCTGGATTTTCTATTTTTTTGGCAATTTCTCGAACTCCAAAAAAAATGAGCGAACCGGGAGTTATTATACTATAAATCTATTGATTTACAAAATATTATTGCGTGAACATAGTCTTCTCGTAGTGTATAGAGTTTTGTTAAAATATATCTGTTGTCATTAAATCAGACTAAAAACTTTTATGAAAGCAATCCAAGTCACTGGTAAAATTGATGCCCAAGGTCAATTATCTTTAGATTATCCCATTAAAGGTAATTTACCTAGTTCAGTGCGCGTGATTATTGTCTTTACAGAAACAAATACAGATACAAATACAATTGAATTGTCCACAAACATCAGAGAATATCAACAGCGTAATTTGATGCCAGTAAAACAATTAGAACAGGAATTACAACAAGCTTTTACTGATGCTGGTTATGATTCCAGGGAAAAAATTATTAATCTTGTGCAAGAAGTTAAAGGAGAAATAGCAGTAGAAAAGCAAGAAAATTAAGATTATATAACATGACATTGAGTAGTTCTATTCCTTACGCTATACAATGTGTCCTCATTTTTTGAAAACATGGAAAAATCTTATGAAAAGTAGAGAAACTATTTGTATTTTACAAGTTCCCCCATTTGATCCTATTAATCCCATTGGTGGAGCAGAAGCAATAGCAGCAGATTTAGCGATCAGTCTAAGCTCAATATATGAAGTTTTTGTACTCTATGGACATAATGAAATAATCTCTGGTGAATGCCACATATATAAGTTTAATGATCATCTTTTTAGTATGAAGGCATTTACATTAACAGATGAAATTTGTTATGAGGGTGAAATCGATCCAGTCTTATCAATTGAGGCTCTAACTCTTTTACGAAAGTGCAAAGCACTTTTATCATTTGAGCGAGTTCTCAAAAATAGACTTGCAAAACTCGTTATTGCAAATCTCGGAGGAATCGGATATCCTCACTGTAAACAAGTAGCAGAGAGCAAATCATGGGATTATTTGGTAGTACCATCGCAGTTTGTTTATCAGTGGATTACTTCTTTGAACTGTTCAAAAATTGAGCAAGTTAGGATAATTAGAAATGGAATTAACTTCAAAAAGTTTGCTCATACTTATCCTGGTAAACAAGATATCGCTTTAAAGCAATTAACTATGTTACTTCCATGTAGACCAGATTGGGAAAAGGGATTTAGAGAAGGAATAAACTTGGCAAAAGCATTAAAAGATGATGGTTTTTCAGTGATATTGAAATGTCTCAAGCAAAATTATTTTTTGGATATTGGAAGTTTCTATGAAGATATAGAACACCTTGCTTCAGATGCTGGAGTGCAATTGATAATCAATCCTTGGGTTTCAAGAGACAATATACGCGATTTATATGCAAATACTGATTTAACTTTATGTCTTGGCAAGATTCCTGAAGGATTTGGACTGACAGTGATAGAATCAATTATGTCTGGAACCCCTGTTCTTGCAAGGCAACATGGCGCAGTAGCAGATATACTACCTCCAGAACATGGGCTTATTTATATTGAAGAATTGAGATTATTGAACGTTGAGTCTAATAAATTTCAAACTATACTTGAACAGTGTCGTGTTGACTGTTATGAACGAGGGATTCCGTATATTAAGAATAAGTATTCTTTTCAAGGAATGCTAAAAGCTTACATCAATGTTATTAATAATACTTCTGATAAACAATGATTGAAAAATTATTTTCTGGCAATATTCTTGTAGTTGCTCCACACTTCGATGATGAAATACTTGGCTGTGGAGGAACTTTACTGAAAGCAAGACAATATATGAGTAACCTATCTGTAGTTCATTTAGCAGTGGCAAGTAATAGTAGATCAGAAGAATTCAACGCAGTTGCAGCCAGTCTGAGTTTGTCAAATCATAGATGTTTGTCACTAGAAGATGGTTACTTAAGCGAATATTATGCAGTTGGAGTTCGTTCTCTTGTAGAAGTTATACAGTCATTATTACCAAAGGTAATTCTTATTCCTCATGAACATGAAGATCATCCTGATCATAAAGCAGCAAGGCAGATAGCATTTGATGCTGCTCAGAAAGCCAGATTCTGGACTCCTAATCCCGCTGGTTGCCATCATCGAGTGGAAAGTATTCTTGAATACGAAGTCTGGACTCCTATGGTTAATCCATCAATTATCATCAATATCAGTAATGTTTTTCATGCTAAATGTGAAATGATGAAATGCTATAAATCACAACTCAGTTATTTTCCTTATATTGAGTACATTAATGCATTCAATACTTGGCGAGGCATTCTTCATAATAAACAAGGACAAGCAGAAGTATTTCACATAATATCTCTTTGATTGATTTCTGGAATTTTACTATGAGGGAGTCCAGAAAGTATTTCATGTTTATATGGAAAATCTCCATAACACATACAATACTTTAATTTAAGATTATACGCTTCAATTAAATTATGAATTCCTGAGAAAATTCCTAGCCGTCTAGACCTATATTCTAATTTCCAAGGAGCAAGTAAATCATAAAAAATACCATACTGAGTATCTTTATAGATAAGGGACTGGGCAACGCATTCTTGATGCAACCAGAACTCTTTAACCAAAAAGTTATTATCAATATAGATTTTAGAAAAAAGCTGTAGCATCGTTTCTGAAGGCTTTTCACCAAATCGAGTTACACAGAAATCAGACCAATTTAAAAGTATAGATTTTATATTTGTATGATATATAACTTTTAAATCAGCGTTTTTTTCTAAAAGACGACTATGTTTTTTAGTGATGTCAGATAAACTTATGCTACTTCCAACCGTTTCAACAAGTATGAGTTTTCCAGGATCTAATAATAAAAGTTGCTTATTGTCAACAACCTCTGATAAAAGATTAGCTATTTTCAAAAGAATACTAGGAACAATTGAAATCGGTAAGGCATGAGCAAAAACAACATGATAGACTAAGTTTCCAAATTCGGATATTAATTCAGTTTTAAAGCAAGCTAGATATAATGCTATTAATGCATCTCCATAAGATTTGATTGATTGATCAATTATTATAGGAATGCAGTTGTTTGAAAGGGGATAGATTTCGGTTAATCTAAAAAGTATTTGATTTTCAAAAGCATCTAATATAATCTGACAATCTTTTCTTTTTGATTTAATAATTATTTGTGCAGATTTACCTTCTAAAGAAAACTGAAATTCTTTGTTTATTGCATCTAAAATTTTGACTTTCATAAGATTATGATTATAATAATTTAAAATTAATTTTTTTTAAAATTATTTATAAATATCGAGGAAAACTCTTCTTTAAAGAGCCTTATATAGTACCCATTAGCATATCTTTGTGTACAAATATCACCTTTTGTGAAACTTAGAGATGAAAAGCTGTTAGGAGTGTAGCGGTAGTAGTAAAGATATTTAGGTATCTTTTTAAAGTGTCTCATCAAAAGATGATGAAGCATAAAATCAATATCTTCTCCGTTAGTTGTTTCATCATATTTATAGGCTCTCCAAGCATTCTTACGGATTATTTGAAACTGATTGAAATAAGTAGGTTCTTTGAGCGTGTCTGGATCATTTTCATAAATAGTAAGTGGTGGTAGATAGTTCAGCGAATCAGAAATTGGTTCTAATTGTCCATCAGTATGAATCCTGACCATACCAGATGAAAATATATCTATATCAGAGTAATATGGATCTTGAAGAATACCTTTAATGTAATTAACAGTATCAATATGAAGCAAGTCGTCACCATCTAAATAGCCAATCCATTCAGTTTCGGCGTTGTTAAAAGCAATATTTCTAACAAAACCAGCAGTTCCGTTTCCTTCAATGGCTAAGAGGAGTTTTTTTTGACATTGAATATAGGGTAAAATCTCTTCAAAACATTTATAAGCTTCTAAACCATAACTCACATCAGCACAACATACTAAGTTAAACAGCTTTGAAGTCTGACTGGCAACTGACAACAATGCCTCAGTAAGATATCGAGCATGGTGTGCTGTGATAACAATTGTAAGTTCTCCGTCTAATATTTTCATGGTAACTATAACCTTTCTTGGACTGGAATTTTAGAATAAATAAGCATTAAGAAGTTCTTCAATTCTAGGCAAATCTTTCCACTGTTCCGACAACACAGATAAAGCCATCAAATCTTCACTTCGATCAAAAGTATTTAAGTATCTATGTATTTTATTGTTAATCAATCGTCTATCATTATCAGAGTTTTTTATAATCTTGCGAATGTATTCGACTAAAATTTCCATACCTTCTTCTTCAGATACACTTGTAACTGCATCAAATATTTCATTTGATCTAGACCAAAAAATAATATGATTATAATCTGTAAATTTTTTTAAATGTACAGATTGAATAATCTGACTCACATTAGAACCAGGAAGAAATAGGGGAGCTATCCCTGCAACAACTGACTCATAAATTGATGTCAGTCCTGGAGTTATAAAGTGCAATTTTGAAGAAGTTACCAGCCTTTGATAGTCATTAGGACTAATTGCTCCATGAATTATAAGGTTTGAACTATAGTTATAAATATCTTGCATTAATAAATCTTTGTCTATCCCTCCACCTACAATATGAATTTTTTGGATATTCTTATGGTTCACTATAATCGGGAGTATAGTATCTAAAATCCAACTTGCATATTCTCTTTCAAAAGTAGAACTATAAGGATTTCCCATACCGCCGAAAGCAATCAAAACATCATTTGATGTGGTAGAAACAGTTTTCCTTTCCCACCTTTCAAAATTGATCATAGGCTTTGCATAAACTAATTCACTTATATTAAAATTTACCAGTGAAGGATTAGTCAAATTATCACCGAAGTAATGCTGAACTATGTATGAATTAGTTTTGTCTAAGATGTCTGGTAGCAAACCCCACATCCAGAACAAGGTATCAACTACAAAAACTTTATATCCATACTTTGATGCCCAAAGTGCAAAACCAGGGTTTGTATTTGAAATGATAGTTGCATTTCTAGGAACTGCTTCGGTTATATGGTATAATTCCCTCTCATTAGTAGTATTAACATCTAAATATTCAATTTGAGGGTAGATTTTTCTCACAAAGTCCAGAGCAAAACCAGTTGATATGATTTTGCAATTTATAGATTGTTGTAAATAAGCAATCAAGTTGGCAGATGTACTGGCAGGACCAAAGCCAAAATCAGGAAATTCAAGGTAAATACAATGGTGGTTATTTTTTGTAGACATCAAAATACTTCTCCCTAGATAAAAAAACAAAACCTGTTTGCTCAATTTGCTCTTTCCACCAGAGATATGAACGGGTTGTAAGGCGCAAATTATCAGGAATCTCTTGTTTTTCTTCATCGTAATATGAAGAAAATAAAAATATTTTTTGAGTTGCCGCATATATTGACTTCATCATTGACGCAATTTCATTTTCGTCAATATATAAGAGAACACTCAAAGCAAATATAGCGTCAGCCCTATCAGGGATACCATTACGGATATCATATTTGTAACATGGTATTCCACTTGCAAAAGAAAGAGCGTATTCACTAATATCATAACCCTTTGCAGAAATTCCAGAAGAAACTAAGGCTTTGACTAAATATCCTTTTGCACAACCTAAATCTAAAGCTGAAGATATATTTAAGCTTTGACAGTAATCAGCACACTCTTTCCAATTAATAGACGGGTAGTCCCCATTGTATTGCTCCGTATATCCCTGGTAGCCATTGCCATTGGGATTGTCAAAGTAATCATAGCTAAAAGCATTATTCAAACTAGTCATTTTTTAATCTCTCAATTATAATTTTTAAAATTACCTCTAAAGCAAGGAGAAAATTTTTCTTGAAATAGCTTTCTATAGTAACCATTAGCATATCTTCGTGTACAAATATCACCTTGTGCAAAGCATACAGATGAAAAGCTGTTTGGAGTGTAGCGATGATAATAAAGATATTTAGGTATTTTCTTAAAGTGTCTCACCAAAAGATGATGGAGCATAAAATCAATATCTTCTCCGTTAGTTGTTTCGTCATATTTATAAGCTTCCCAAATACTTTTTCTAATTATTTGAAATTGATAAAACTCAACAATATCTTGACTCAATTCTGGATCATAGTTGTAAATAGTCAACGGTGGTAAATAGTTCAACGAATCAGAAATTGGTTCTAATCGTCCATCAGTATGAATTCTGACTCTCCCAGATGAAAATATATCTACATTCAAAGAACACGGATCTTGAAGAATGCTTCTAACATAATTAACAGCATCAATATGAAGCAAGTCATCACCATCTAGATAGCCAATCCATTCGGTTTCTGCGTTATCAAACCCAACATTTCTTACAAATCCAGCAGTTCCGTTTCGTTCAATGGCTAAGAGGAGTTTTTTTTGACATTGAATATAGGGTAAAATCTCTTCAAAACATTTATAATCTTCTAAACCATAACTCACATCAGCACAACAGACCAAGTTGAATTGTTTTGAAGTCTGACTTGCAACTGATAATAATGCTTCAGTAAGGTATCGAGCATGATGTGCTGTAATAACAAGTGTAATTTGATTGTTATTCATAAATTTAATCCTTTGTTAATGTTAAATTTCTGCCAACTAAATTAAATCTTTACTTTTCCATAAAGTTACCACTGTATCTCCACTATTGTCAACTTGAATAAGTGTTCCTAAACAAGACATATAAAGTTGCCAGTGATTTAATGGTAAGTGCATATCCTGAGAATCCCAACATGATAAATCGTGAGGAAATAGATTTATACATACGTAATGAGCAGACTTAAAGATATAGTCTAGAAAAAGATTTGGATCTGGAATATGTTCTAACACATCAACCGCATAAGCAAGATCATATTTGTGATGTGTTTTATATAATTCTAGAACTTCTACTTGTAAATTCATATCTTTGGCTAGTCTCCATTTCAGAAATTCTGTGCAAGGTGAATAAAAATCTATAAAACTAACATTCAAGCCTCGTTTAATAAGCATTTGACCATCTAACCCGACTCCACAACCAAAGTCAGCGATTGTCTGCAAATCTAATTTTTGCGCTGCACCCTCAACAAGACTGAAAAATCTATCTTTGTAGGATAAAAAGTGGAAATGAGTAAGATCATATAGATATGCCAAGCTTTCATGATAAAAAAGTTCTCTTAATCTAGCAAACTCTTGATCGCAAAATTCACAGCAATTCTGATAATTAGTAAGCATAGGATTAAAATCATTGCCAAGAAATTCACTTAAGGACTCCCACACCTCGTCTATTGTTTCATAAGCTTTTGAATTCTCTTTTTTTATCATGTAAGTTCCTCTTCACCTCTCATTAAGTTACATGAATTACATAGAGGAATGGGTTTAAAATTATAACTTTCAGGCTTCATTAAAAACTCTCGAACAGTTCCACTATTAGCAAAACCCTGAACATCAATACAACAAACATTAATGCGTCCATTCCAAAGTATTACAACAGCATTTTGCTGTTCAAAAATACAAGGTTGGTCATTTTTAGTGATAGCCTCTGATGCTGTCTTAGTAGTAGACACTTGTCTAGCCCAGTCATGCTTTGTATTTTCATTGGGTAGGTAAGTTTCTAGAATCTTCAAAGGTATTGATTGCTGATCAAGCATGACCTCTATTCTCTCTTTTTCTCCTTTAAGATGTTCAGATATGCATATTTCGCGTAGACCTGCATCGTACAGTTCTCTAGATAGATATTCATCTAAAAGCAATCCATTAGTGTAAAAACAGGAATTTACTCCTTGACTAATTGCATAGGAGATAAATTTAGGTAACTCTGGATGAAGTAATGGTTCTCCAAAATTGTGTAAATATACATTTTTCTGTCCACATTTAACAACCAAATCAATTACATCAATAAATGTATTGAATGACATGAAACCCTTTGGTCTAGATTGATTAGGATGAGGACAGTAAGAGCAAGTAAGATTACAAAAATTTGAAATTTCGACCTGGTAAATTTTCATAATTTATAGATTCTTCAATTCAATAATTTTAAGTGTAGGAGATTTTTTCTAGAGGATCAATACTGATAAAATTATTGACTAGAGTAACTGTCCCAAGTTTTGGAACAAAGCTTCTAAGTTTTCCACATTTTTGATTGATTGATTGGATAATTGCTGGCAAATTCTGATCTCTGCCATGAAAAATTTTAACTTTCCCACTCAAAAAAACTGTATATCCAACCATACAATTATATTCATGCGGCAAGAAACAAATTCTTAGCTCGCTGTCATACAAGGCTTCTCTAAAAGATGGCTGATCGGGAAAAATACCAATTGTTTCTTCTTGCTCCATATCTCTTGTATATAAGTTATGCCACCTAAAAAAGAATTTTTCAACCTTTTGATTTTTTTTAAATGCTATTACACCTGTATTTAACTCTGGAAAAGTGCTGGGAACGGCAGAAATAAAATGATCAATCGGTGCATGAGGAGCAGCAATGTCGAATTTATCTAGAACTGTAAAAAGCTCAGATATATCATCAACTATATGAGTGTCTGTATCAAGAAATAAAGTAAAGTCATAAGGTGTTTGAACTATCGACAAAACTTTATCCATGAATGAATATCGAGGGCTGTCAATAACTCTAATATCATTAAAGTCAGAACAAGCAACTTCTTCGCTTAAAAAAGCAGTAACGTGTATATGTGGCATATAGCTTTTCAGAGTTGATACTGAGTGACACGCTTCTTCGATATACCTCTTTCCTGTAGCAATGTAGATAACACCTATAGAAAACATACAGAATATTTATATCTAAACAACTAAGGTAGAGAATAGCAAGGATTTTGCCTCCTCAATAATAATTTAGCAAGGATTTTGCCTCCTCAATAATAATTTTACAATAAATTAAGTTTTATCATTACCGAAGTGACGAAAAGGGGTTACTCAAACACCAGCCACTAAAATTGGTATTGAGCCAAGATACCCAATTAAGTCGACACTAAATTCTACATAAAACAAAGCAATTAGCCCATATTCCTAATACTTTAAATCTAAAATTTTTCTGTATTTTCCAACTACTACTTAACTTTTTTTGCGCTTGACGAAAACTTTCAGTATCAGAAGTAAGTACAATCGCCCGTCCACCTAATTCTATTACTCTAGACCATTCTTTTAAACATCTATAGTAAAGCTCTAAGTTGGTGTTACGATCACCATAAATTTTGCCAAATGGTAAATTACAAATAAGACAATTAAATCTTCCATTTTCTACAGGTAAATCTGTTGCATCTTCAGTTTTTATATCAATATGTTTAATCCCAGCATTAGCTATATTGGCTATAGCTAAACGAGTAGCATTAGGATCTATATCATAGCCTGAAAGAGAAGTATATGATGCTAAAAATCCTCTTTCAATTAATAAAGTTCCACTGCCGCACATTGGATCAACCAATTTATCACTAGGATTAGGATTTGACAGAACCGCTATTGCTGCGGCAATTGTAGGTCTTAATGAACCTTGACGTTCTTCATCTTTATAAGTTCTAGCACGAAAACTAGGTGGAGTAATCCTAATGCCAACAAAAAGTTGATCTTTAATCCAAAAACCCCAACATTCCATATCTGCTGGATCGTTACATTTCCATTTAGGAAATGCTGTAGCAAAAATTTGATTCAAATGACGAGCTACTGCTTTTCTTGCTACTCCATGATCTATATCTTGTTTTACAAATGAGATATAACTAACAGATTTCTTTTTAGATTGATGCCCATATAAAATATTTTTTAAGTTAATGGATTCAAAAATAACCTTACGAAATAAATTTATATCGAAATTACACTTTTTTTTAAAATCGCCTAACTTTTCTAACTGAAAAGGTTTAATGTTAAAAGCATAGAATATATCTTCTACTGTTCTTAATTTTTTTAATTTTATTATATCTGCATTCTGACACTGCCAAATAATAAGATCATGATCTCGAAGGTGATATTTTGCTAATAAATTACCCTTGACATGATTATTATTAAGTTCTATCTCAACAATATCTGCCAAGCCAGAAAAACATAATAAATACACAGCCATCGTTTTTGTATGATCAGGATTTGAACGCATTTTACTAACCAATGAGTTAAACTAAGTTGAGTGAAAAATGATTGTTATTAATTGTATTATATTTTAACTGTAGCATTTTTCTATAAAAACTATTTTTATTTTTTTGTAATAGATATTTGATCCGAAAAGATTAACATTGGATCATACTACAAGTTGTAATTCCCAACTCAAATGAAACCTTCCTACAAAATGCTGTTGTTGAAAGATACAACTTCTTCAACTGACTGTACTGACAGGGGGACAAGCCAGCTAGAAAACTTGCCAACAAAGACTTCTAGCTTCTCTCACTAGAAGTAGGACTTGCTGAAAAACTAGCCAAAGCGAACCTAGATACCACACAGTGCAAAAAATGGTGGTTTGGGAGATTGGTTTCCAAATTCACCCCCTGATTTTCCATAGAAATGCAAGGATTTTGAGATTTTAAATGCCATAGCCTTGCACTTTTTTGTTCCCAAAATCAGCGAAACCCTTATTGAGAAGCGGTTCTAGCTTTACTCAGCTAGCCCGAAGTAGATCAAGCGATTCTGGACAAAAAGCAAACGAAAGAATTAGGGATAGGAGCAAGCTTACTAGGAATTATTATTATTATTAAGTGAGATATGGTGCAGCAAACTTTTTCGAGCTAAAACTATGAAAATCTTACGATATATGGATTTCGGTTTTCTTGTCCCCCTGACAGCAATTAATTGACTGTAACCACCAGTACCTGCACCAATATCAGCAATAATACTACTATTGGGTAAATTTAGCAAATCAATTAATTTTTTAGCAATGCGAATGTCAGGAATACGAGTTGTTGAATACTGTTTACCAATGGAATCGTAAATAGGCATTTTTCTAATGATCTAAAAATCTACAATTATCTACAATTAAATTAAATCAATTAAATTAAATATTTTGTTCTTGTCTAAAAGAAACTAACATTTCATTCAATTCCTCCATATCAATTAAAAACCCATCATGTCCATGAATTGATTTGAGTAAACCTAGTTGAGCATTAGGAATTAAATCTGCTAATTCTTGTTGTTCTACTGGAGGATAAAGAACATCAGAATCAATCGCTACAACTAAAGTTGGTTGTTTGATACTTTGTAAAACAGATTGATAATTTTGTCTGTTTCTACTAACATCATGACTATCCATTGCATGACTTAATGTAATATAAGTATTAGCATCAAAACGTTCTATTAATTTTTGACCTTGATATTGTAAATAACTGGATATAGCAAATTGATTAGATTCATCCTGTTGTCTCCCAAAACGATTTGTAAAACTCTCCCAATAACGATAGGTAATCATTGCCATCATCCGCGCTACTGCTAGTCCTTGATTTG
>JBJTTJ010000028.1:0-16699 GCA_046080125.1 Cuspidothrix sp. | reverse complement strand
ATGACCATCGCAGTTGGACGTGCCCCCAGTAGAGGGTGGTTTGACGTATTAGACGACTGGTTGAAGCGCGATCGCTTTGTATTCGTAGGTTGGTCAGGAATATTACTATTCCCCTGCGCCTTCCTAGCCTTAGGCGGTTGGTTAACCGGTACAACCTTCGTCACCTCCTGGTACACCCACGGACTAGCTTCCTCCTACTTAGAAGGAGCTAACTTTTTAACAGTTGCAGTATCCACACCCGCGGACAGCATGGGACATTCCCTGTTATTCCTGTGGGGACCCGAAGCACAAGGTGACTTTACCCGTTGGTGTCAACTGGGTGGCTTATGGCCTTTCGTAGCCCTTCACGGTGCTTTCGGCTTAATTGGCTTCATGTTACGTCAATTTGAAGTAGCACGGTTAGTAGGCTTACGTCCCTATAACGCCCTCGCTTTCTCCGGTCCTATCGCCGTATTCGTCAGCGTCTTCCTGATGTATCCTCTAGGACAATCTAGCTGGTTCTTTGCACCCAGCTTCGGAGTAGCTGCAATCTTCCGTTTTCTATTGTTCCTACAAGGTTTCCACAACTGGACTCTCAACCCCTTCCACATGATGGGTGTAGCTGGAATCTTAGGTGGGGCTTTACTTTGTGCCATTCACGGTGCGACAGTGGAAAACACCCTATTTGAAGATGGTGAAGCTTCCAACACCTTCCGCGCCTTTAACCCCACCCAAGCTGAAGAAACCTACTCTATGGTGACAGCAAACCGTTTCTGGTCACAGATTTTCGGGATTGCTTTCTCCAACAAACGTTGGTTACACTTCTTCATGTTGTTTGTACCCGTTACAGGGTTGTGGATGAGTGCTGTTGGTATCGTTGGTTTAGCATTAAACCTCCGCGCCTATGACTTCGTTTCCCAAGAATTACGGGCAGCAGAAGATCCAGAGTTTGAAACTTTCTATACCAAAAACATTTTGTTGAACGAGGGTATCCGCGCTTGGATGGCTCCTCAAGACCAACCCCACGAACAGTTCGTATTCCCTGAAGAAGTGCTACCTCGCGGTAACGCTCTCTAATTAAAGGAGTTACAGGAGTCACAGTACCACATCAGTATAAGTTCACGTATAATTATTCTGAACTACTGAATTCTGAACTCCTGTACTTCTTCTCTAAATTTCTGTGCTATAGTGTTTGAAGGTGAAAAACCTAGAGTATTTTACTCTCCCCCTTTTGAAACGAAGACCGTTTAGGCAATAAGGAGGTGATGCCCATGATAGAGAGTAGTAAAACCATGGGTCATCAGGTTGCAGTTAGCCGGCTGTGCGCCGGGGCTGTTCTCTAAAAGTTAGCCTTAGTTCTCTTGAGATACTAAGTGAGCTCAACTGTCTAGGCTGAACATCGGAGTTCCTTCCGGCAGTCTGGTTGCAATCTGAAGACCCGCTAGACCGCTCTGAGTTAGATTATCTGATCTAAGTCGGGGCGGATAGTTTTTATAGTTTCCTAAACAAAAACTAATAATATTGATATTAAGCTGACTCGCCTGGGTTTTTGTTTGTTCCACCTAAGCTGCAATTATTGTGGATTGAATGGGAAGATTTGTTGTGGTAAGGCAAAAAGCAAGAGGATTTTAGGGAGTTTACATTTTGTAGCATACCTCAGTTTTTTGAAACCATGATGATTTATGGCATAGTTCTTAGATGTAGAAATGTTCCATGGAATATTCCTAGAATAACTTTAAATGTATGCAAAATGGTTTATACATCTCCAGAAAAGAATGTAGATAAGTTGAACGTCTCTAGAATGGTTATAGGAAACGCTTATGTAGTTTTCGCCAGATGTCTAATGTAGATTAGTCAAGTTTTACATTCTAAAAAAGAAAATAAGATACCACAAAATTGATATTTACTTAATAAGAAAATCTTATCTTGATCATTAGCAAAAAATATAATATAATGGATGGATATGATTAAAAGTTTTTGCATAAGTTAATTGCATAGAAATTTAACGATTTGTTAATCAGTTATTAGCTTTGTAAAAACTAGAATAGTAGTAGTGGCAGCCATGCCTAATACACAGGTTTCAGCAAGATGTCGCATTTCTAAGCAACCAGCTACAGCTAACTTGAATTTATTCATATACGGTGTGAGGAGAAAAAGAAAAATGTCCAATATCTTGTGGAAATCCCTGGTGGTTAGCCCAGCATTTTTAGGAGCAGCGTTGTTAGTATCGTCAACAGCGATAGCTACACCCGCCACAGGCAACGCCAATCCAACTACCACCAAGGAAGCATTATCCCTAGAAACTTCCGCTACAGCAGAAGATGCTCAACAATCACAAGCAGTAGCACAAGAAAGCAAAGAATCTCAAATTTTAGCCCAAGTTAACCGCTACAGCAACGAAAATAACGATTCTCTATCTCAGGTAACATCAGTTTCTCAATTTACCGATGTTCAAACTACAGATTGGGCATTCCAAGCTTTGCAATCCTTAGTAGAAAGATACGGTTGTATTGCAGGTTATCCCAATGGTACATTTCGCGGTAATCGTGCTTTAAGCCGTTATGAATTTGCTGCTGGTTTGAATGCTTGTTTAGATCGTGTGAACGAATTGATTGCCACAGCAACGGCTGATATGGTGACAAAACAGGATTTAGCAGCATTACAGCGTTTGCAAGAAGAATTTTCTGCCGAACTGGCAACTTTACGTGGACGTGTAGATGCTTTAGAAGCAAAGACTGCTGAATTAGAAGCTAATCAATTCTCTACTACTACTAAACTCAAAGGTGAAGCTATTTTTGCCGTTACCGATGCTTTTGGTAGTGAAACAGGTAAAGCTAACCGTGCAGTTTTCCAAAATAGGGTTCGTTTGGGTTTGGAAAGCAGCTTTACAGGTAAGGATGTATTAACAACCCGTTTAGCTGCTGGTAATGCTCAAGGTTTTCAGTTCAGAAGTAATACCCCTGCTCCTGACGGCACTCCTATTACTGGTGGTGCAGTTGGTAAACAAACCTTTGAAGTTGGTAGCACTGGTAATAACAGCGTCAAGATTGACAAATTAAGTTATGAAGCACCTGTTGGACCAGCTAGAGTTTATATTGCGGCTACTGGTGGACAACATAGCGATTATGCATCTGTTAATAACCCCTACTTCTTCGATAAGAGCGATGGTGGTAAGGGAGCTTTAACTACCTTTGCCTCTGAAAGTCCTATTTATCGCATTGGTGGCGGTTCTGGGATTGCGTTGAATGTACCTTTTGGTAAACCTGGTGATAGCTTCTTAAAGCCAAGTTCGATCACATTAGGTTACTTAGCTACCAATGCTAATAATCCTGCCCCTGGTCAGGGTTTATTCGATGGTAACTATGCTGCTTTGGGTCAGTTAAACTTTAACGTTGGTAATCGCGTTGCCTTAGCTGCAACCTATGTACATGGTTATCATGGCGCAGGTAGCACCTTATTTGATTCAGGCCTTGGGGGTAGTGCTGTAGTAGGAACTGCACAAGCTAATACTCTGACTCCTCCGGGTTCTGGTCCTAGCTCTAGTAACTCCTACGGTATTTCTGCTGCTTTCAAACCTAGCAATAAACTTTCTGTGAGTGGTTTCGTTTCTTATCATGACATTGTGAGTGAAGTGGGTACTGGCAGTAAAGAAGCTTGGAGTTATGGACTGGGTATAGCTTTACCTGATTTTGGTAAGCCCGGTAACGTTTTAGGTGTCTTTGGTGGTGCTCAACCCTATTCAGTGGTTGGTGCTGCTAGTCAAACACCATTCCAAGTTGAAGGCTTCTACAAGTATCGTCTTTCCGATAATATATCTATTACTCCCGGAGTTATTTGGGTTACATCCCCTGGACAAAGTAATAATAGTAATGATGCCTTTATCGGTACACTGAGAACTACTTTTAGCTTCTAAACAGTTAAAAGTCCGTTAATCAGTCCGTAATACATTTGACCCTGCCATGAGGCGGGGTTTTTTTGTGGGGGGCAAAAACCCCAGTCAAGAACCGGAGTATACTAGAAAGGAGTTATGGCAGGTGACTGTTGACGGAAGGGAAGAGGTAATTTTCTTATTGTTTCTCAACTCCTGTCTGGGTGAACGACCGTTCGCCCCCACTGACTCCTGACTAATCCAAAATTGTAAATCCAAAATTGGGTGATTGCTTGTGGAACTATCGTGTAAATCGGAATACGCAATTTTGGCGTTATTGGAAATGGCAACTCATTATGAAAACGGTGAACCGATGCAAATTCGGCAAATCGCTACCCAACAAAAGATACCAGATCGCTATTTAGAACAACTGTTAGCAACTTTGCGCCGTGGGGGTATAGTCAAAAGTCAGCGGGGTTCAAAAGGCGGCTATTTATTGGCGCGAGAACCAAGGAAAATAAGTATCTTTGATATTTTAGAATGTTTAGAAGGTTTGGATGTGCAAACTACTGAACAAAATCCTCACTCCACAAGTATAGATAGTTCTGTGGTGGCAGAAATCTGGCAGGAAGCACGTCAGGCGGCCAATTCAGTGTTAGAAAACTATTCCCTTGAGGATCTTTGTGAAAAACGAGATTCTCGAAAACAGTTAGATATCATGTACTACATTTAAGGACATAAAGACTGATCATGCGAGTTGTTGAAAATATTACAGAACTGGTAGGACGGACACCTCTGGTCAAGTTAAACAGGATTCCCCAAGAGTTGGGTTGTGTGGGAAAAATTCTGGTGAAATTGGAAAGTATGAACCCATCTTCATCGGTAAAAGACCGGATTGGGGTAAGTATGATTAGTGCGGCGGAGGAAGAAGGATTAATTACCCCTAGTAAGACGATTTTGGTAGAACCAACATCGGGAAATACAGGAATTGCTTTGGCCATGACCGCCGCCGCTAAGGGTTATAAGTTAATTTTGACCATGCCAGAAACCATGAGTGGTGAACGGCGGGCAATGTTGAGGGCCTATGGGGCAGAATTGGAACTTACACCGGGAATTGAGGGGATGAGTGGGGCAATTCGTCGGGCGCAAGAGATAGTGGATAGAACACCTTATGCCTATATGTTGCAACAGTTCCGCAATCCGGCTAATGCCAAAATCCATCGAGAAACTACTGCTGAGGAAATTTGGTCAGATACGGATGGCCAGGTAGATATGATTGTGGCGGGTGTGGGGACTGGAGGAACGATTACTGGGGTGGCAGAAGTGCTGAAAAAACGCAAACCCAGTTTTCAGGCGATCGCTGTAGAACCTGCTAATAGCCCCATTTTATCTGGGGGTAAACCAGGACCTCATAAAATTCAGGGTATTGGGGCAGGTTTTATTCCCCAAGTGTTAAAGGTAGAATTGATTGATGAGGTGATTACGGTTACTGATGAGGATGCGATCGCTTTTAGTCGCAAATTAGCCAGGGAAGAAGGTCTACTTTCGGGAATTTCTAGCGGTGCTGCCCTATTTGCCGCCGTTTGTGTCGCCCAACGTCCAGAAAATCAGGGACGCTTAATTGTCATGATTCAGCCAAGTTTTGGTGAGAGATATTTAAGTACACCTTTGTTTCAGGACTTAGAAACCCAGGGCGGAATTAAAAATTAAAAATCTAAGCAGTCAGGAGTCTAGGAGTATGGCTAACGCCACGTTCTACCTTCAGAGAATCCAATACTCCTTAATCTCTTGCCTCTTAGAGGTTGTTTGAAAAGTATCATAAGAAATCAATAATTTTTAAAAATCTCACCCCCCACCTCCTTTTCTGCCAGAGCAGCTACGGTGTACATACAACTCCTAACTGTCTTTATTTGAGCCTGTTTTAGCCCCTATAAGGGGAGAGATTTGTCAAAGGGGTTAATTTTTATTTATATGAGAATAACTTTTCAAATATCCTCTTACCCATTCTCTATTGCTATAAGTTGTTAGTTAACTATCTAGTAGATTAATGTCCGATTATAACCATTACCAGACTCTCAAAGTCAGTACCTATGCCAGCCAGGCGGAAATTAAACAAGCTTATCGCCGCTTGGTGAAAATTTTTCATCCTGATAGTAATAAAGAAATCGCCGATAATGAGCAAATTATTCGTGTTAATGCGGCTTATGAAGTTTTAAGTGATAAAAAAAGTCGTCTTGATTATGATGAAAAACTCCGTCATCATCAGCAAGAATTTCATCAATCTCGCCAAAAACGCACAGAATCGGCTCAACAGTATTATCAAGCAACTAGGAAAACTAGAAAAGATGTTGATGAGAATATTGAAGAATGGTTACGTTTAGTTTATAAACCAGTTAGTCGCCTACTGGCAACAATTATTAATTCTTTAGCAGAACAAATTGAGGAGTTGGCCGCAGACCCTTTTGATGATAATTTATTAGACGAATTTCAAAATTATTTAGATTCCTGTCGAGAAGATTTGAAGGACGCACAAATTAAGTTTCGTTCTTTACCCAATCCTCCTAGTTTGGCAGGAACAGCAGCGCATATTTACTATTGTATGAGTCAACTAGGGGAAGGAATAGAAGAGTTAGCGTACTTTCCTTTAAGTTATGATGATCGCTATTTGCACACAGGTCAAGAGTTATTTAGAATAGCTAAAAGATTGCTTCGAGAAGCCCAGGAATCTTTGCATTAATCAGTTACAAAATATGCCGTAACAAGAGTTTTATTATTCTAACTTGTAATTGATTGCTCTATAATCTGCTGGAGGTGATTCCTATATTAACCAATAGGATAACATCCCGGATTAACTGCATGAATAAATTCACTCCCTGCTAATGGTCTTCCTCGTTTATAAGCTGCTTCTTGGGGTTGTCCCCAACCTAATTGTAATATAATTTCCAAAAAGTTCGGGTTTTCCCATTTTAATAATGTAGCCCATTCTGTTCTTTGGGTAATTCTCTCCACATCTAGTTTAGTAATTTTCTGATGTTGTTTACCATTACTAAAACTCAAATATAAATCCATTGTTTCTGTCACCATATACCAAAATTCTAAAATAGAATCTTTTGCAGATTGCAATATTTCTAAATCAGTTTCTAAGGCAATTAATTCAGCATCAATTTCTGGATAATAGAGATTTTTATCCTTAATAGTAATATTTTTCCAGATGATTCCAGAAACTCTATTTTCTCGTTGATATTCATGAATAGAGGCTTTAAAATCTTGATAAGCAGTGAATCTTTGTACTCCGTCGGTTTTGATAAACGGGTCAATAACGGGGTTACTAGCAACTGTTATTTCTAACTTTAAGCGTTCACCGTTTAAGCAAGCTTGGCGTTCACTTGCTAAAATCTCAATTAACTCTTGGGTGTTGTAAATATTTGACATCAGAACAAAACCTAATTAGTCGTGGGATTTTGGATTGACTCCACTCTAAAGTGTAGAAGTTTGAAAATGTTGGATTTGGAATTTACGATTTTTCTGTCCTTAAGGACTCGGAATCTATAGCATTTACCAAACTAGTAAGGTACAGAGTTTTTTAGTTTTAGGGAACAGGGAACAGTAAATAAATTAGGGTGTACCTCGACTGGGAAAGGCTATATACTTATTTATTCTTGTTTTATCTCCCCGTATCCTTTTATTGAGTAAACATAATTTAATCAATGGATATTTGAAGGTTGAATTATTATGTCTTAATAATAATATAAATACCGTATCAGAAGCAACCAAAAATTATATAGCCATTTGCATTCAAGTGAGGTATAAACAGTAATGACTAAAAGCGGTAATCCTGAGCTATATGGTAATTATAGTAAGAATTGAGGTAAGGTGATAAAATTCCCGACTTCTTGTGGTCAATTTATATTTTATGGACACAATTAATCAAAGAAGTCGAGGGGTTTGGGTATGACTAACTCGTTTTCCACTTGTTGTGCACCCCTAGGGTTTTTCACCGAATTTAGGTATATTGTCACCATCGAGAAACGATAATTGAGAAGTATAGGATTCTTCTGGTCCAATAAAATTTATTCCGTTAACTATGACGGTGAATTAATTCGCTGTTGGCACTTCCTCCGCTGTCTAAAACCAAGTGGTTTGCGTGTGTTTCGGCAATTTTCTTTGTGACTTTAACTTGAGAATAGTCAGCAACAATACTGCGAAAGACATCACCATCAATAGTTTCTTGTTCAATCAAGATATCAACTACCCGTTCTAAAATTAAACGGTTTTCTTCTAATATTTCCTTTGCTTGAAGATAGCAACGGTTAGTAATTTGCCGGACTGTGGCATCAATTTTAGCAGCAATTTCTTCGGAATATTCGGACTTATTCATCCAGTCACGCCCTAAAAATACTTCATTATTTTGATTTTCTAAGGAAAGTAGACCTAAATCGGACATTCCAAAGCGTGTTACCATTTGTCGCGCCATACTGGTAACTTGCTGGAGGTCATTTCCTGCACCTGTGGTGACTTCTGCTTTGCCAAAGACGATTTCTTCGGCGGCGCGACCGCCCAAAGTGGCGGCGATACGAGCTAAAATCTGGGAACGGGAAATTAAACCCTGTTCTTCGTTGGGTGTAAACCAAGTTAAACCTAGTGCTTGTCCTCTGGGAATCAGAGTAACTTTCTGCACAGGGTCATGACCTTTAACTAAAGTCCCAACTAGGGCGTGTCCGACTTCGTGGTAAGCGATGAGGCGTTTGTTTTTGCTATCTACTAAGGCAGTTCCTTCCATTCCGGCAACTACCCTATCTATGGCATGATCAATTTCTAAATCGCTGATAGCTTCTTTGCGTCGTCTGGCGGTGAGTATAGCAGCTTCGTTGAGCAAATTGGCTAAATCTGCACCGGTAAAACCGGGAGTTCGGCGTGCGATCGCTTCTAAAGATACACTTTTATCAATCTTCTTATTCTGAGCGTGGACTGTCAAAATTTCTTCTCTTCCCTTCAAGTCTGGGACATCCACAATTACCTGTCTATCAAACCGTCCAGGACGTAACAATGCTGAATCTAGGACATCAGGACGGTTAGTAGCTGCAATAATAATAATCCCAGTATTGCCTTCAAAACCGTCCATTTCCGTTAATAACTGGTTGAGAGTTTGTTCCCGTTCATCATTTCCCCCACCAATACCCGCACCTCGTTGACGACCCACAGCGTCAATTTCATCAATAAATATCAAACATGGGGCGTTATCTTTGGCTTTTTTAAACAAGTCGCGGACACGGGATGCGCCCACACCGACGAACATTTCCACAAATTCCGAACCAGACATACTGAAAAAAGGCACACTAGCTTCACCTGCAATGGCTTTTGCGAGTAGGGTTTTCCCTGTTCCTGGTGGTCCAACTAACAATACCCCTTTGGGGATTTTCGCCCCCACGGCGGTAAATTTTTCTGGTTGTTTGAGGAAGGTAACAACCTCTTGTAATTCTTCTTTTGCTTCTTTGACACCTGCAACATCGGCAAATTTTACCCCGGTTTTAGCTTCCATTTGAAACCGAGCCCGAGATTTACCAAAATTTAGGGCTTGGTTAGAAGCATTGGCAGAACGACGGAGTAATAATAATGTTAAAGCTACTAGGGGTAAAATCCACATCAGATTGATTAACAACCCGACAGCAACTCTGTTACCAGCAGAGGAAACTTCAGCAAAATCAACTTTTTTTTCTCTAAGTTTACTAATTAACTCGGTATTTTGTTCCAAAAGCCGTACTTGTATCGGTGGTGTATCGGGTTTCTGTCCAGTTAAATAAACCCTAGCTATCTGTTCGGTTTGATCTAACTCTACCTTTTTAACTTCGCCTTTGTCTGCTTTTTGAAATAGTTCCCCGTAGCTTAAAGAATTACGTTCGGTTTTTTGCTGTGCTATGACCGGACTATTCCCAACTATCCCCGGTAATATCATCAATCCAGCAGCTACTACTCCGAAAAAATGACGTTGAGATGAACCTGATAAATTCTGAATCCTTACGGTCTTTTTTTGGAAATTTTTCATAATAGTTACCCTTTATGGCTATTTTTTGGAGAAATCGTCAAATGTAGAAGTTACGGTTTTCTGATCCAGTTTAACTGCTAGGCTTGATTATTAACAGATCAGAGGTGACACAATGGAGTTAATTAACAGTAATTCAACAGCTAACAATTACTTATAACACTTTTTCGTATTATTCCGTAATACAAGTTACAATATGAACTAAGTAAGACTTGTACTGAGCTAAGGGTTTTATCATTAATTGCTGTCTGGGAAAGTCAGACCTCTATGGTAACAATGCTGGAACAGAATTAGCATTACTGATTTACTACTATTTTATAATTCTAAAGGTGAGATTGATTCTCGGATGTACAGATTTAGCTGTTTTGGGAATTTGATGTTGCCAAAATTCCTGGGTTGTTCCTTGCATCATGAATAGACTGCCATGAGTTAAACTTATTGCTACCTTTTTCGAGGTTTTATTAAATCTATGTCGCAGTTGGAATTTTCTTGTACCACCAAAACTAACGGAGGCGATAATTGGATTTTTGCCTAATTCTGGTTCATCATCAGAGTGCCAACCCATGCTATCTTGACCATGACGATAAAGATTAATTAATACGCTATTAAAAGATATGTCGGCTATTTCTTCAACCCTGTGCTTAATAGATAACAAAACTGGTGTCCAAGGTGTGGGATTCATAGTGATATGGGAATATGTATAGGATTTTCCCTTGTCTCCATACCATGCGGTTAATCTGGGTATATTCATTTCTTTACCGTACAGTTTAATTTTATCCTGTCGCCAATTAATTTCTGTAAGTAGTTTTGCTAATATAATATCACTTTCTTGTTGAGAAAAATAGTCGGGATAAAAGGTCAGTTCTGCGTCTGGAAGGGAAAATAGATTGAATTGGGTTTCGGTATCACATTTCATGGTAGAGTATGGAGGAAATGATCTTAATTGTTGAATGTTATTTTCCCATCTCAAGATTGAGCGCGCATAAAGTAATATATAGCAATCCTAAATAAGTTATGAACAGCAGAATCCCCGATTTTTTTTGAGAAGTTGGGGATGTGACTCTGATAATGTATCCCTAGGAGAAGCTAGGCTAACAAAAATCAGGAGTCCTATATATGGGGATTGCGGTGGTAAAAGTAAAAGGTACTGGAAAATGACAATGACTACAGGAGAAATTTTTGTCCCTGTTGCTTTAACTATAGCTGGTTCAGATAGTGGTGGGGGTGCGGGAATTCAAACTGATTTGCGGACCTTTGCTTTTCATTGCGTTCACGGAACAAGTGCTATTACCTGCATTACAGCCCAAAATACTTTAGGGGTGAGACGGGTTGATGCGATCGCTTCTGGGGCAGTTGTAGCTCAAATTCAGGCGGTTGTAGAGGATATTGGTGTACAAGCTGTCAAAACTGGAATGTTACTCAATCAAGAAATTATTGCGGCTGTAGCCCAGCAAATAGCAGCTTACAAGATTGAGAATTTAGTTGTTGATCCTGTGATGGTATCACGTACAGGAGCACGATTAATTGATGATGATGCGGTGCAAAGTCTACGGAAGATCCTAATTCCCCAAGCAACCATAATTACACCTAATCGTTATGAAGCCCAGATTTTAAGTGGGTTAGAAATTGCCTCCCTAGGAGATATGCAAACAGCAGCCAAAATTATGCACAGGGACTTGGGAGTAAAAGCTGTTTTAGTTAAAGGTGGGGGAATGTCTGGAAGTTTGCGAGGTGTGGATGTTTGGTTTGATGGGGAAAATTTTGAGGTTTTGAGGACCAAACAAATACAGACAAAAAATACTCATGGTACAGGTTGTACTTTATCAGCCGCGATCGCTGCTAATCTAGCTTTAGGAAATGACATCAGAACATCAGTGCAAATAGCCAAAAAATATGTAACAAATGCCCTTACCTATTCCCTTGATATTGGTAAAGGACAAGGACCAGTAGGACACTTTTTCCCTTTACTACAGAAAGCAGAAGTTGAAAGGTAGGAGTAGGGAGGTAGGTGACTAGATGATCAATTTGGATACATGATGCTCAGTTGTGACTTTTGATAGCTGTTTTGAGAAAATGTCAAATCTTTGCCTTTTATATATTTTTCGATTACTCTAAGGCAGAATCTCGCAAATCAATATATTCTCAATTCTCAGCCTTGTTATATAGCAGTATGCAATAGCTACTCCGATTACCGTATTTTGATATTCATATATCCATGAAAACATCTACAGGATCTAATTATAATCAACCACCTACCAATTATCCCCCATCAGTTCCCCTTTGTGTTTATCGGGAGTTGACACAGGAGTTAGAAGCTGTCCAATCCAAATTGGATGTTGTCACGGGTCATAATCAGAAATTAGTCCAAGAAAATCAACGTCTGCGTCAAGAAATCAGAAAGATAATTCAGTCTTGTTTAGACCTGCAAAAGCTAGTTGATGCTCCAGCACCGAGTTCTCCCGCAGTACCTCATCATCAGGAGGTGCAATATCAAACCCAATCTAAACTCCGTAATCAGAATGAGGTAAAATCTCAACCTCAACCTATATCCCGTAATCAGAATCAGGCCAGATATACAAATAAGTCTCCAGTTATTTCAGCACCTCCACGCCAACAAGTACAGCGACCTCGCCAAGAAAAGGTGAAAAAAGTTACATCTCCCCGCCGTCAGAAGTCTGGCGTACCAATCATGGATATGAATAGTCCGATGACAGAAACAGTATTTATCGGGGAACAGCAAATTAGAAAATCACGTTCTCCCCAATCGGAAAGAGAGGGATTAAATGGTTGGTGGTTAATAATTACTATTGTGTTAATTATGGTGACTGGTTTTGCCTGTGGGTATTTAATTGTCCGTCCTTTATTACAAAATCAAATTCAAAAATAAATGGTTCTTCGGCAGTTGTTATGCTAAATTACTAATTGTTAAAAGTTCCCTTTTGTAGAGACGTTCTATGGAACGTCCCAACATTCTTCCTTAGAGATATTTACAGAAGTTTCGTGGTTAATGAGGTACAGTAACCAACTGAACTTGAGGTTTTAAAACCACCTTTTGAAATTGGTGTACCTCATTTACTTCAAAAGTGCTGTATTATCTATCAACAGAACCCATGATTACGTCAATACTACCGAGAATAACGACGATATCTGCCACTTTCATGCCTCGGAGTAAATGGGGTAGAATTTGCAGGTTGTTGAAGTCTGCGGCGCGAATTTTCCAGCGCCAGGGGAAAACATTATTATCACCTACTAAATAGATTCCCAATTCTCCTTTACCACTTTCAACGCGGGAGTAAATTTCACCTTGAGGAATTTTGAAAGTAGGAGCAACTTTTTTAGCTACGAACTGATAATCAAAAGCGTCCCATTCGGATTTTTTCCCAGCCATGATCCGTTTTGCTTCGAGGTTTTCGTAGGGGCCACCGGGTAATCCTGCGATCGCTTGCCGAATAATTTTCACAGATTCTCGCATTTCTCGCATCCGTACCAAGTAACGAGCAAGACAATCACCTACGGTTTCCCACTGCACATCCCAATCGAAATCGTCGTAACATTCATAGTGGTCAACTTTCCGTAAGTCCCACTTCACTCCAGAAGCGCGTAACATTGGTCCAGAAAGTCCCCAGTTAATAGCTTCATCACGGGTAATAGTTCCTAAACCTTCAATACGGCGGCGGAAAATGGGGTTATTGCTAACTAGACGTTCATATTCATCAACTTTAGGGATGAAATAATCGCAAAAATCCAAACATTTATCAACCCAACCGTAGGGTAAGTCAGCGGCCACACCACCCACACGGAAATAGTTATTATTTACCATTCGGTAGCCTGTCGCAGCTTCCCATAAATCATAGATCATTTCCCGTTCGCGGAATTGATAAAAGAAGGGTGTTTGCGCGCCTACGTCAGCTAAAAATGGACCAAACCATAATAAGTGATTAGCAATACGGTTTAATTCCAACATAATCACACGAATGTAGCTGGCGCGTTTAGGAACAGTAATACCCGCTAATTTTTCTGGAGCATTGACTGTTACCGCTTCGTTAAACATCCCCGCAGCGTAGTCCCAACGGCTAACGTAGGGTACATACATCACAGTGGAACGGTTTTCAGCAATTTTTTCCATTCCCCGGTGCAAATAGCCAATAACTGGTTCACAGTCAACCACATCCTCCCCATCTAAAGTCATAATTAACCGTAAAACTCCGTGCATAGATGGGTGATGAGGCCCCATATTTAGCACCATTGGTTCAGTGCGGGTTTCTATTCTACTCATAGATTTTGGTGTTCTCCCGTTGTTAAGTATTAAAATTGAACCACTAAGATGCTAAGATTAAGCCTATAGGATTTGAAATATACCTACAAGTCTGATGGCATCAGTTTTGTACTAGATATGGATTCTAGTGTTTGATTTTGTTGTACTTCTTCAATTATTATAGAAGTATGAGATTCTAGAGACTGAGAAAGTAAGATTTTTTTTCAGATACTAGTCATTAGAGAATTCAATAATTGCTCAGACTAGGGAAATGTCAACACTAAATAATTTTAGGACTTACCCACACCAGAACTAAAGTGGGGGTAACTCATGAACTAGACCCACGCAAGAGTTAGCTTTGCAGTTACATCTTGCGTGAGTCCTACAATTAATACTTGGGTTAAGCTGGTGTTTTATAGCATTTACTAGGGTGGTGATTATCCACCGTAGCACTGAAATCCTCATTTAATCAGATATTATAAAACTTTACTGCTAATTCATTACCTTCTGTACCAGCATCTATTTTAATTTCTAGTTTTTTCATGTTGTTAGTTTATATTGTGTATCTTCAACCCTAACCAACATTAACCAAATTATCTACTGTTAACGGTTGATATTCAGAACTAGAAAAGGGCTGAAAATTATTTTTACAGACAGCAGTAATATGACATAATAAACGAAACTGAAGCGGTGTAGGTGATAAATTAACACGCTCTACTTCTAGTGTAACAGAACTAGGGTTATTCCAAATCAGATCGAAAATTTCACTGCGTAAGTAACGCGGACAATAACCTACAATATGATGATCTTCGGTGTTTAAAGTTAACGCCTTAGTATCATAAGGGTTTTGAAATTCATGAGCTAACCATAATTTTTCATTGGGTACGAAATTATTAATTCTCTCAATTGCACATTTAGGTAAATGTCGCAGTCCATGAGCAAAAAAGTACAATTGATATAGTCCATTCTCATCTGGTTCTGGACATGGGAAAACAGCAAGACTATCTGTTTCTCTTTCTCCTCCACTACGGGCTAAGATTTCTAAAGGATCATCTTCTTTCGGGTTAATATTTAACCATTGAATAAAATTAGTATAATCAGGTCGGGAAGGAGACATTAAACGATTAGCAAAAACTGGAAATAAATGGATTGATGTGTATACTTTATGAAAGTCTGGAAATGAATATAAAGGTTGAAATTGGCATTGATTTTCAGCTTTTTTTACTCCTTGGGTATAAACAAATTTATATTGTTTACCATCATAAGTTAATTTACCAATGGTAAACCATGAACGACTATCAATATCTTGCCAAGCTAAAAATAATGTTTGTGGTTTCTTCATGTTAATAAGTCCTTTAAATTGAGTAATCTATCTTGGTTTAACTCCAGAATTTTTTGGGCAAATTCAATTAATTATGAAACTTACCATCACAGTATAAGTTAATAGATGAACCACTATCAATATTTGTTTTTATGATAAATTAGCGATCGCTTTAATTTTAATGATAAAAGATGTGATACACATTCTATTCAAGTTTCTAGGCATTTTTGGATAGAAGCGGGTTTTTATCCACCACTATCACATCCATGTCAAGAGTAAAAGTTGACTTATTTGGATGTTGACTCGTACAAAACAGGAAAGAAGACAGAATGAAAGATTGATAGAATAGTTAAGGTTTAATTTGTCAGAATCAGGATATCCAGGATTTTAGGATTTACAGGATTTTTTATGATATAATGGAAACAAAGAAACTGTGAGTTGATCATGATTACTCAATTAATGGTTCAACCTTCATCTTTAATATCTTCTGGTGTTAAGATGAGTGAATTTGGTGATATTTATCTATTTAAGTTTACCGACAAACTACAATCTCGTTTTGAAGAACTGTTAGCAAAGAAAAAAGCTGATTCACTCACTCCTGAAGAAAAAGCGGAATATGTAGGTATTTCGGAGTTACAGCGAATTTTTACCTTAATTAATGCTCAAATAGCGGCGAAAAGCAAATGGTGTCCGAACAAATTAGAAGAGTTGTAAGAAAGAGAGCTAAATTCCTAAAGAATTCAGGATTTAGAGAAAAAAGAAGAATTGTTATCTTTGGAAACTCAACGGTTAATTATGAAAGCTAAGAAGGCTCTGAAAAAATAAGCTAGATTAGATTATCACCAGTTTAGTTGACACTCATCAGCCTCTTGCTGTTTAAAACATTCCCAGTTTTTGACTGAGAATGTTTTTCACAGACTCAGTAATTTTTTAATTTTATTAAATGACCAATTTAAAAATCAACCCCCTGCTTCAATTCTAAACCTTGATTAGCATATTATTATTCTATTATTCCCTATCAAGCGGCAAAAATTACCAATTTAGATCACATTGTAGTATTTTAAGACTAACCGAAAAGTCTTGAATCCTCAAACACTCAAAACACAATTCAAAAAAACATCCTGAAAATCCTAAGATTTTACTAATAATGAAACAGTCAAAAATTTGATTAGAGAAACAATGTATTTTATTGAATGAATTGCACTTTTAAGTAGATGGACGTACCACACGAATTAG
>JBJTTJ010000027.1:0-1174 GCA_046080125.1 Cuspidothrix sp. | reverse complement strand
ACGACACACCAGGTTGTAATAAATTGCTGATTAGCTAAATCTTGAAATCGTTTTTTGGCGGCTATATGAACTGCATCTTTTTTATTGGCAAGAGCTAACCAAAAGCCTGTATCAACTATGATCATATTTTTGATTAAGTTCACGGTCTAAGTAGTTTTTATAGTTTTTAGAGAGGTCTGTTTCAGCTTCTATGCAACCGATAAAGTCTGACCAGTCTTGCCAGGAATTTTCTGAGGATTCCTGTTGATTCTGAAGGTAGCGTTTTTTCAGGACTTCTACGAGTTCCACTATGATTTGTTGTGCATCGGGAGGAAGAGACGCAATATCTTGTTGAATTGTATCTAAGTTCATAATCTAATTTTGCTGTTTCTTTGATTATAGTTTAGCAAAAAACGATTTCTGCGGAGCGCAACGCTTACGCACTAACCCAATATTAGCGAACTGACCAGCGCTTACGCTATCGCAATTAATAAATAGTAGTTAACGAAGCACAAGACAATGGATTTTGAGCGATAGCGAACTCCGTAGCAATCGCTTTTCTCAAAGATGTTAAACAGTGAAATTAGACGGTTTATATTTATAACTTAGTTCCAGAGCATTGCAAAAGCTATTTAGTTGATTAAGCAAAGCATTATAGTAAATGTAAGCATCCTCTTGTTTATCTTGGAGATTAGCATATAAAGTTAACTCTGGTTCTGGTGCTAGGTGATCTTTAGGGATATCTAAACCGGCTTCAGATAACCGTGTTGAGGCAATTGCAATTAATAATGCTCCAATTGTATTGGACTCACCACTGTGAAGATCATTAAGTCCAGGTAATATTGTTTCTGCACCAGGTAATTCATTAAGATTCATGATTGATTTTCCTCCAGGTTATTTTCACAACGTTCAATAAATTTCTCAATTTTACTTCTAAGGATATCAGGGTTTAGAGAGGGAAATCTGATTATTTCCGGTGTAATTGCTTCAAAACTATTCCGTAAATCATTCAAAGAGAATAATTTCTGTTTGTACATGGCTTCAATATCTTTAATATCACGGTCAAATCCCCTGGATAGTTTAGCAAGAGCTTGGGCAGTAAAATCATAGTGATAAAACGAAATTTGACCTTGTTTGCCAATGAATACGCTTCTATCACGCCATCCTGGAAGAGGTGGTAAGAAGTCCTGGGGAG
>JBJTTJ010000026.1:0-62716 GCA_046080125.1 Cuspidothrix sp. | reverse complement strand
AGTTTGGAGTTTGGTTTTACTTCTGGTACGTTTGGAGGAATGTTTTATCTATTAACTGGTTTTCACGGTTTGCACGTTTTTACGGGTATTCTGTTACAGTTAATTGTCTTGTTGCGTTCTTTTATTCCTGGTAATTTTGATCATGGTCATTTTGGCATAAATGCCACTTCTTTGTTTTGGCACTTTGTTGATGTTATCTGGATTGTTTTGTTTATCCTTATCTACGTTTGGCAGTAGGTATTCTAGTAACAAACAATCAATAAATTATGTGGGGGTTTAGCAATGCTAAACCCTTATCCATGTATTTGTATGATTATTGTGAAATTATCTATTTGGGGAAATAGCGATAAATTTCTTTTCGGTGTAAAACTCTTTCAAAAATTAATGTTTCACCATCGAAAATAATACCAAGACGATAATCACCTATACGAATCCGATAAGCATTATCATATCCCTGAAGCTTTTTGATATTTGTGATTTCTGCAAAACTTGATATTTTGATTATTTCTTCAAAAGCAAATTTCTTAATAGACTCATAGTAAGGTGTACTTTTAAGTGCTTTTAAATCTTTAATAAAGCTTGGTAGATACTGGGTATTCACTCTTTTTCTAATTCCGCTAAAGCTTCATGTAAATGTAATGGTGTCTCATTTTCTACTTCTTTCATGGCTAGAATAAGTCCTTCATCTTCTATAGCTTCTATCAACCGTAAATAGTCTTGAAAATCAATGACTACTTTTCTGATATTACCTTCAATATCAGTAATCAATTCTTGAGCGAAGGGATATTGATTAGTTTGCATTTTGTTTATATAGGATTAGTATTTTACTATTTAGATTTAATGTAGCATATTTTTATCAGACTCGAAAATATTAGGATTGATTTTTAGTTCGTAGTTGGTACTTTAACTGAAGTGCTTATTATGAGCTTATTTTACAAAGTAAAATTATAAAAATTAGGTATTTTCATGGAATTTATCATAATACCTTCACACAAATAAGTTGATATTCCTAAGTTGGGTCATACTTTTACCTTCCAAAATAACTGTATCTTGAAATAATTTTTGGAATATAGAACGTTTATCCTCAGATATTTGCTCCCATTTACTTGGAGATATTGCTAGATTTTCAACGTGAATTGCTAATATATTAGATAAAATTCTTTTTCTTTCGTTAATACTTTTATCTTGAATTTGATTCATTAAAGGGGATAAGTATTTTTTATATTTACGCAAGCAACTTAACAAAACATATGTTTTGCCATTCTGTGGAAATATTGTTAAATACAAATATTTCATATCCGTTTCTAAATCGGAAAAGTTATTGATATTTTTTCCATTTAAATCTTTTTCTACAGTAAATGCTGAAGAAACAGCAATATGATACTCATGATGAAATTTCATAATTCGAGTATAAATTATGTCGAAATTATCTTCTTCTAAAGCACTATTAAATAGTTGTTTATCCTGTTCTAGTTGGTATAGTGTTACTTTTTGATTTCTCTGAAAGTTTCCCAGTAAAGCCTTCCTATCTTGAGGTAACTGACTAATTGCTGAATCAACCAATTTCACTGCCATTTTTTTAGCATGGTACTCTTTTGCTAATGCTCTATATGCAAAAAGAAATTGTTGTTGTTCGTTCCCATCATGGTAGTTATTTAACTCGATTGGAGTAAAAAGTTTAGTATCATGAAAATTACAAAACCCTGTAAAGGTAGTTGCTTTTTTTCTTCCAGTTCTAGATAGCAATAACTTGATATCATTGTTATCGTTATCTTCTGTTACTGAAAAACATAATACTTCACCATTATGTGAAATTTTTTTAAGAATTCTATTATTTTGTATTGAGTGAGCAAATATTATTTTTGATGAACAATTACTGTCTTTGTGAAAACACTCTTTCACATAAGCCTGCTTTTTTATTTCTCCAAGCCATTGAGTGGCATCTCCTTTTCTCGATTTTATATTGTTCATTACCGTAATGATTCCCTTGTATGTATCTTTATATATTATCCTAATGACAGGTGCTTATACAATATTCTGAATATCACGAGGTGGTATTTCATCTGCTGTTAAAGTGACAATTTTACCATCTCGCAAAATACTAATTGATTCTCCTAATCTGCGATGTCTTTCTATTGCATTTGCAATAGCAAATTTCACACCAGCATCTATTTTTTGATGCAACTCTGTAACGGGAATATGAGATTTATTATCTTGTTCTAATTTGATTCCAGATTCCATATTCATAAATTATCACTTCTTTAATATTTATCAACATAGATATATCTTATCCTAAACTTCACTAAATGCAGGTGGATAAAGAATTTTACCCTGATATTTTTCTTGATAATTTGCAAGAGGTTTCACCATAAAAACATCTTCTGGTACATCGAAAGGAGATTGAATTTGATAGTTTATAGATGTCTGAAATCCAAACCGATGATAATATTCAGGATGACCTAAAACGACTACTAAAGCTTCTTTTTTCTGATTGGCAATTTCTAAACCAGTTTCTACTAAAATAGAACCAATTCCTTGGTTTTGATATTCTGGCAAAACAGCTAAAGGTGCTAAACCTAACACTGGTAAAGTTTGGATATTTACCAAATCAATATAGCTGAAAAGAATATAACCAAATATTTTATTGTCTATTTCCGCAACTAAAGATAATTCGGGAATATAACGGGGAGAAGAACGAATTTTTTCTATGAGTTTAGCTTCATTTTCAATTCCGAATGCTTTTATATTAACTTCTGTTATAGAGGAATAATCTGATGGAGTTTCAGGACGAACTTTCATAATATTTGGTTCTCTTTTTATTTTTAGTGAGGATCACAATTCTAGCAAATGTCTTGATTTTTAATCTAACCTCTATCAGTTACAATTTTTAGCTATACAGCACTTCCCGATGTTATGAGGTACAAGAACCCCACCCCCAACCCCTCCAATATCAAAAGTTTATCCTTTTCTTCCCCCCGCTGCGGGGATTGAGGGGGGTGCGAGGATGGGACAAATGAAGTACCTCATAAGAGCGGAAACCCCTGTAATATATCATCTCAATAAATTATACTTGCAAAATGATCAATAATCAACCTATTTGCATTTCCCTATTCACAGGTGCTTATGGATTAGCTAATCCTGTAGGGTGTGTTAATGAAATGTAACGCACCTTATCTGATTGGTTTAGTAAAAACATTTCTGGCTAAACTATAATCAAAAAAACAGAAAAATCAGATTATGAACTTAGATACAATTCAACAAGATATTGCATCTCTTCCTCCCGATGCACAACAAATCATAGTGGAACTCGTAGAAGTCCTGAAAAAACGCTATCTTTTTAATCAACACCAACCTTCAGAAAATTTCTTGCAAGACTGGTCAGACTTTATCGGTTGTATAGAAGCTGAACCAGACCTCTCAAAAAACTATAAAAACTACTTAGATATTGAACTTAATCAAAAATATGATCATAATTGATGTGAATGTTAAACTTTACTTAGAAACTCGCTAAAAAATGATCGCTATGACTTCTATTACCATTGACCTTTCAGATAGCCAATTCCAAAAGTTAGAGGATTTAGCAAAAGCTCATCAAATTCCCCTGGAAATCCTCTTAAAGTCAAGCTTTGAGAATTGGCTAAATTCGCAAACAAGTGAATTTATTAATGCAGCCGATTATGTACTAAATAAAAATGCCGAATTATATAAGCGTTTAGCCTAATGCGTTATTTGACCTTAATTGAAGTATTAGAACTACATCGCAGAATTATTAAGCAATCTGGTGGAATATCAGGTATCCGGGATTTAGGCTTGCTAGAGTCAGCTATCGCCCAGCACCGAATGACATTTGACCAAGAAGACCTATACCCAACCTTGCTAGAGAAAGCAGCCATATTAGGATTTTCTATCATCATAAATCATCCATTTGTGGACGGAAACAAACGTACAGGTCATGCAGCAATGGAGACTTTTCTGGTATTGAATGGAGTAGAAATTAACGGCTCTATAGATGAACAAGAGTATATAGTTTTGGATCTCGCATCAAATAAACTAAACCGTGACGCATTCCTAGCATGGTTGCAACAAAACACGACCGTGATCTAATAGTGCGATCGCGCAAGTGCTGACTTGTCAGTTCCCTATTTCTGATTAAATTGTGATACCTATGGTGAGCGATAGCGAAGCGCTGCTGCAAGCAGTTCGCTAAAGGAAGGTATTACTAGGTTAAAATGAGAAAGCGATTCCATCCTTTCACCAACCATCAGACGAGGAGCTTCACAAATGCCATTAGTTGAACTCATGTCACAGATCCAAACACTGCCCAGAATTGATAAACTTCGTCTGATGCAGTTTCTAGCCACAGAACTGGTAAAACAAGAAGATACAAACTTCTTTGTCGCAAATCAAGAATATCCAGTATGGTCGCCTTACAATTGCTCTGAGGCTGCCAATATTTTAATGAATCTTCTAGCCACAAAGCAACAAGAAAAAAATGATTGATGCTCAAAGATTTCCCTATAAAATTATTGACAGTAGCCTGGACATGGTTGATAGAATGCCCTATCTACCTTTGATCCTTGGTTATAATGGTCATTTTTTGAACGTTGAAGGATTATTAGATACAGGTGCAAGCGTTAATGTTTTGCCCTACGAAATAGGAACGCAACTGGGTTTGCTCTGGGAGAATGAAACACTCTCGGTTATGTTAGCAGGAAATTTAGCTCAATTTGAAGCTCGTGCAGTCGTTGTTGATGCTCAAATCAGTTCATTTCCAAATATTAACCTCGCCTTTGCCTGGACACAAGCAACAAATGTACCTTTGATCTTGGGACAGGCTAATTTCTTCTTTGAGTTTGATGTTTGCTTTTTTCGTGCGCGTTCTGAGTTTGAAATTCGCCCCAAACAGGTTGACTAAAACTAGAGACAAGTAAATTTGCGATCGCGCTCTTCGTGACTTGTAAGTTCGCTATTTCTGGTTAAACTGTGATACCTATAGTGCGGCGATAGCGAAGCGCTGCTGCAAGCAGATCGCCAATCCTGTAGTGCGATAGATTTTTGGGGAATAAGAATTTAGAGAATTGTGAAAAGCTTTATCATCGCGGTATGTAAAGCTGGAATAATACCAAAATATATTATATATTGGTATTAAACAGGAGGAAATTGTATGCAAAAGAATACAAGTGTTACATTAGGGAAGCATTTTGAAGCATTTATCGCCAGTCAGATCGAAAGCGGGCGTTTCAATAGTGCTAGTGAAGCAATTCGGGCAGGACTACGCCTCTTAGAAGAGCGTGAAATTAAGATTCTCGCTTTGCAACGAGCTTTAGCAGAAGGAGAGAACAGCGGATTTTCAGACTATTCACTCTCTGGATTACTTACAGAACTTGACCGTGAATAGCTTATGTCAGCATTTCGCCTTACTAAATTAGCCAAGCAGGACTTGCTATCAATCGGTCGCTACACCCAAAAAACATGGGGAAGTGAACAGAGAAACCGTTATCTCACCATGTTGGATGACTACTTTTATATCTTGGCACAAGATCCAAACAAAGGACGTACTTGTGATGAGATTCGTCCAGGATATAGGAAATACCACATTGGACGACATCTTATCTTTTATCGGGAAGCCGGCGAATATATTGATATCATTCGTATTTTGCATGACCGCATGGATATAGATTCTCATTTCGACAAAGACTAATGCAAAAAGTAAAAAAGCGTTAGATTTTGACTTATTTTTTGATAAGCAATGTGGAAGTCAAAGGTCGTTAATTGAGTTGCACCAACCATGAAATTTTGGCGTTAAGGATGGAGAATGAAAGGTTGAGATTGGAGGTGGAAAAGTGGAGATTGTTGACCTTTCCATAAAGGGTAGTTATACGAAAAAATTTTGGTGCTGCTAGTGTTGGGGTTGTAATATGGAGAATCTGTAAGGCTATATATTATGGAAATTGTTATCTCTTACTTCATGAAAAGGGTGTAATCTACGAGCGTGTCAATGAGGGACAATCTGCTTACTATGATGAGTTACAAATTTGGCAACAGATTACACGAATTTACATTTATGGTTTTATTCCAATTGCAACCACACATCTGTATACTCTTCAATTTCCAAGTGGCGATCGACTCAGCACGACTCAGGAGGTGATTGGCGAGAAGTTGCAAAGAATGATCACTCGGGATCAACTGCCTCAAATGCTTGAACGCTATAATTGTGGGCATAGCGTTGACATGGGGACAGTTTATCTTAACAAACAAGGAATCATTGTTCGTGGAAAAATGGTTCACTGGTCAGATGTTAGTCATGTTGATGTTATCAAAGGTGTAGTATATATTTACAAACCAGGGAGTCGATTTGTCGCTGCTCGTACTCTTGTTTCGGATATACCCAATATTTATGTTCTTCTTGAACTTTTAGGGCATTTAGGTTACCTCAAACAGTAATTTCATGCTGATAAGGTCGCAATCATCAGCCGACGTTCACGGTCGGCTGCATAAGCAATACAAGATTTTAAATCTTTTCGCGTTAGTGCGATAGCGCAAGCGCTGACTTGTCAGTTCACTACTTCTAATTAAAGTGTGATACCTATAGTGAGCGATAGGGAAGCACTGCTGCAAGCAGTTAGCAATATTGTGTTAGAATATCAGCGATTCCTGCGGAGCGCTTCGCTATCGCAATTTGAAGGTTTCTTGAGAATTGAGTTGACGTTTTCCGTCTAATATGTCTAATATTGTTTGCTCTTGCTCAAAAATCCCTAATAAATCTCCTATTTCCAAATTATAGTCTTCCATTAATGTTTGTAATAATTCTCCATCAGTTAATTTAGGGAATTGTTCATTTTTCTCTTCATAGTCATAAACTAACATTCCTAATACATTTATATAATCTCGATCATCTTGGCTAAGATTTTTTTGATCTAATATTGTATTAATTCTTTGTTGAGTTATACTTAATTCAATATCATTTGTAATAGGACGAGGTGCAAATTCTGTAATTAAACTGAGGTAATAAGGACTAGGGATTGTTAAACCAGTCATCATTTTTCCAATTCTCCTGATCATAGTCTGCGTGGATTAAAACATCACGAATAAAAATGATTTGTGCCTGATAGTCAATGTAAGTAATTAACCGATAATTATTACCACTAATATTAAAAACGGTGAAGTTACCAACTAAATCAGCAGAGGGAAATAGTTGACGTAATTGAGCAAAGTTCTCAAGGTCAGATTTAGTTATTCTATCATACCATAATAATAAGCTATTTTTAGCTGTTGAGTGTTTTTCCCAAAATTCTCGTAAACTCCTCCGACTAATTACTCGCATGGCGGTACAATATCAGACTCCCTAAGCAACTCGGCTACAAGTAAATTAAGTAATAAGAGCTTATCGGAGTGAGATAATTGCCTAAGTATGGGAGCAAACTGAGTGGTTGTTAGCATAAGTTCAACAAAAGATACAGATTCTACTTTTTTGCACTCTTTCTGACGTTAACTATTATTAACTGCGATGTTTAAAGATAGGGAAGCGATCGCTATTTCTGATTAAAGTGCAATACCTATAGTGCGATCGCGCTCTTCGTGACTTGTCAGTTCGCTAGTATCTCTACGGAGCGCTTCGCTATCAATCAAATAGCTACCATCTTTATAGTATTTTAATGCTATAATTTGTGATAATATAGAAAAGCCATAAAAATGTAAAATCTTTATGACTACTCTCCTAGAAGTTGAATCAGCAATCAAGCAATTGCCAGAGAGTGAAGTTCGCAACTTGGCAAAGTGGCTTCAAGAATATATTGATGAGATGTGGGATCAGCAAATTGAGACAGATTTAGTATCAGGGAAATTAGATCGTCTCATTGCTAAGGCAGAAAAAGATATTGCAGCGAACAACGTAAGGAATCTTGATGAAATCCTTTGCGACGACTGAGTTTTTAAAAAAAGGTGACGATTATTATTGGATTTGGATCGGTAATCACAATGAATATGAAAGTCTTTTAAATTAGCCCTTTGTCACAAGCGGTATTTGAAGTTGGCGGTTTGTGATAGCGATCGCGCAAGTGCTGACTTGTCAGTTCGCTATTTCTGATTAAAGTGCGATACCTGTAACTCTTGCACTGTGCGGATGTTCTATTGTAAATTTTATTGATGGATAATTTTTGTATATCCAGGAAGAAGGTAGCTGTAATTTGATATATTAGGATTTAGAAAAAATTATACGGGAAGTTTCTGTATAATTTTTTAAGATTTGTCAATTCAACGACAAACTTTTGTCATTCAACTATATCAATTTGAGACTTAAAAATGATTTCTTCTCAACTCCGGTGGCAGCCTCAAAAACTTCATCAAAACGTCTTGGTCCGCACAGCTATATTACCAATAGAACTAACTTGGCAAACCCTCCATTATGATCACACTGATTTTACTGGGATTTGGCTTGGTAGCTTTGAGTCTGATAATGAAGTTCAAGACAATCCAATAACAATGTTAACCCGATTTGATTCGGGTGGCTTTGTTCCACTACATGGGCATCCCGGAGGAGAGGAAATTTTGGTACTCCAAGGTAACTTTGTTGATGAAACAGGTAAATATCCACCAGGCTCTTACTTACTTAATCCTGATGGGTTTGTCCATCTTCCGCATAGCGAAGAGGGCTGTCTAAGCTTTGTTAAATTAGGGCAACATGGTGGCAAAACTCGCCAGCAAGTGAACCTAAATATCTACGAATTACCTTGGCAAGCAAGCGTTATTCCCCAGGTTGATGTGAAGCCCCTCTATGAGCAAGCGGGTTTCCCTGAAAAGGTTTGGATTGAGCGCTGGCAAGCTGGAACTACATTCTCAAATATAGTTGAGACTGAGGTGAAGGAAATCTTTGTTATCGAAGGCACTTTGAGTGATGAGTTAGGAAATTATCCAGCTGGAAGTTGGCTGAGGTATCCACCTGGTTGCTCCTACAATCCCTCATCAATAACAGGTTGCATGATCTATGTGAAGACCTATCCGAAAGATACAAGGAGATTTATTTTTGAAGAAAATAGTAGTGATTTAGCTTATGGGGCGTAGTGTGATCGCAAAACAGTTACGTATGTTAAGTGGCGATTTATATTTGACAGAGCAGTATTTTTATAAATCGACTCAATAGTTTTGACATGAAGCGATCGAACTCCTCAGTGCGATCGCTAGTCCTGTAGGGTGTATTAATGAAATGTAATGCACCTGATAAATTCACCATTAAACACCTTTAAAAAACGGTTCTTCGGTACTTGTTATGCTAAATTACTTTTAGGCAAATCAATATGTCTTCTGAGTAAGGAGTAACCTAATTCTGCTAATATTTCATCAGGTTCATAGTTCATTTCAAAGTAAGATCGGAATGTGTAGGATTGATTTTCTGACAATATTTTTCTACGAGTCATAATTTGTCTGAATCAGGATATCCAGGATTTGAGGATTTACAAGATGGTTATTTTATCATACTATTGGTGACAATTTGAATCAAAACTGCTTTTGTCAATTAGTAACATTACTTAATTTTAAGCAAAATTAGTGTAATAAAATTAACATTAATGGCGGATTTTTACATCAAGTATGCGATGCCTGCGGCGAGCGTAAGCTATCGCATCCTAAAAACAGTGTTTTTCACCTTAATTTTCAAGATTTTTGTAAATACTATTGCTTAACTTGTCACCAATGTGTTAGAAAACATTTTTTAATAGTTTATCTGCGTTCTTATCCTGTAAATCCTGATTCTGACAAAATATTAATTTGTTTCCTTTCCTTGCATCAACCCAACCTAGATATACTGTTCCCTAAATTCTTACGTATCTATAGTTTAATACTTTGAGAGATAAAATCAATATAAGGAGACTTTTGTGCCATACCAATTCCTATATGCATTCCATGTACTCCTTGATTCATGATTGAATTTATATGCCAGTTAATATTTTGAGCAATTATTGTATTACAGCCAAAGCCTATTTCAGTGCAACTCAGGTTACGTTCTAGGCCATAATTCATATCTAGTAAGATGGAAGTCTCATCTCTACCATCCAAAACTAGGCGGATGATACTGTTATCTTCTATATCAATATATTTTTCTTGGCTAGATGCTACTTTTTTCAGTAGATAAGTCAACAAGTCTTGGTTACTTTCTTTCACCTGTGGATTTGCACAAGCATAGATGATACCATCAAAAAATAGAGTACCATTTACTGAAAAGCTTGACTTATCACTTTGAATATTGACTATTCCGCTTTCTAATATTTCTGAAATTGAGTAAAACCATCCTGGTTCTAGTTCATCTTCTGTGTTGGTAACTTCTAAATTTTCCGATAAGAAACAATTTAGTTTGCTACCTCTATCATCAGATAAATATAATTTATCTTCCACTTCAGCAATCTGCTCATAAGCTTCAGCTCTCAATTTTAATGCTTGTGTGATATTACAAGAAAGAATTTGTGCAAATGAATATGCAACTGATTCTAGATGAGAGTCATATCTTACTGCTAGTAGATGGACAATGGTACTTTCAGATTCGTTAGATATTTGTATAAGACGGTCATGATAAGAGAAATCTGAAATTAAAGCAAATACTATTTGTTGACTCGCAAAATCATAATCATCAAAAAAAAATGTTTGATATCCCTGTTCTCTAAAGTAAGAAGCAATTTTCTCGCTATCAACTAGGACAGGAATTTGATGATTGAGTAAAGCTTGTTGAAAATTTATAATGTGCATTTGGCAAAAACTATATAGATTGTAAATTTTTATGTTTATGAACATTAAAGATTATTGCATATAGGATCTACGCACTGTACAAATTAACCATGATATGCATGAACGATATTTGGTTTTTCCTGTCAATGCGTAAGTCTTAGCATACATAATGATATCAGTTGATGCCCTAAACTGTAACATATCAAAAATTTCGATACATAAATATACAAAAATCAATATGTATAAAATATAATATGGCATTTCTCAATCTAATGAGGTACATCCGTAGGGGCGAACGGCAGGAAAGCCCCTACAATGTACGATGTAATTTTGTACCTCACCTGGATGGAAATGGCTATAAATCAAGAAGATTAATCTTCTGCAGAAGCTAATACCTGATTATAGGAACGTCTGAAAACCTGATGATTAAGTGATATTACCCAAGCATTAACAATTAGAAATTTTTTATACGATAAAATAGCTGATATAGAAAGTGAGTTAACCTTATCAGATGTAAGAGGAAGTAAGTTAAATTGCCAATTGACTGATAATATAGAAATAGCTAATGCTGATTTAGAACTTGAGCCTGGATGGTTTTACTCTGTGGCAGAATTTTGGGAAAGTTCTGTTGTTAATACTAAAGCAAATAAATCAAGTTTCTCGGTAGATGGAATTTTTCATTTTGATGGCATTTTAACGCAAACTACAACCCAAGAAACAAAGGAAAATAACTGGAAACCTTTAAGGTATTTGACAGATAAGGTGGTAAAAAGTCAGAAAAAATATTTGCGAATTGAAGATAATAACATAACTCAGTTAATCATAGATGGTGAAGATGAAACTTCAGTATTGTTAGATATGACTTACAGTTTGGAAAGAGGGCTGAGTTTAACAGAAGTGGCTTTTGGTGCTAATAAAAATATCAAAGAAACTATTGACTGGTCAATAAATTCGGTGGTTAATGAAGGTATATATGGAACACATATAGGGATAGGTATGGCACAAAAAGCTCCTCATATTGACTTTATTTCCCAAACTTTAGAACTGGCTTAATTTTTGCCCAACTGATTATTATGGTTGATGTTGCTTTTTTTGATTTACCTAGTTATACTCGCTTAGATACTACTCTAGGGTTAGTTCAAGAATTAGCTCGGCGTGGTGAAAAGGTAGACTATTATTATTTTGAGGAATTTAAGGACAAAATTGAGTTAGCGGGTGCGAGATTTCAAGCACTTCCGAGTATGAAACCAGCATCGGGAGATGTAACCCTACAATCTCGCTTAATAGAATACTGTTTGGATGCTGTACCAATTTTATTAGCAGAACTGAAACGCGATCGCCCAAAGTTAATGATTTTCCATGCTAAGTGTTTATGGGCTGCTATTACCGCTGATTTACTAAATATTCCTACTGTTTGCTTCCATACAAATTTTCTCCTACCACCTCGTTTTTTACCACCATTATCATTACTATTAGCTGCTTATCCCCTGAGAGATATTACTAAACATCTGCAAAGATTGCATCGTCACAAGCAACTTTGGTGGCAATTAACTAAAAAGTATGAAATGAAACGCATTCATGAAGAAGATGTGTTTCAGATGCAGCCAAATTCTATGAGTTTGCGGGGAGATTTTAATATCGTCTATACTTCTGAAGATTTTCAGCTGCAACGTTCAGAATTTGATAATAGTTATATTTTCACAGGTCCTTGTTATGGTAAGAGAACAATTGATCCTAAATTTCCTTTACGAGAAATTGACAAAAAACCTATTATTTATATTTCCCTAGGTTCAGTGACAATTTATAATTTTAAAACTTCTTTTTACCAACTATGTTTACAAGCTTTTGCAGACAGTGAGTACGGTGTGGTCATGTCTGTAGGTAAATCTGTTGATATTACTAAATTGGGAAAAATTCCATCTAACTTTATTATCAGTAATTATGTACCCCAAATGCAAATTCTACAACACGCTAAGGCATTTATTACTCATGGAGGTACAAATAGTGTTTGGGAAGGATTAATTAATAAAGTTCCTATGATTGTATTTCCCCAAGGAGGAGATCAACATTTAGTTGCTTATCGTCTAGAACAATTAGGTGCGGGAATATGGGTAAAACAGAAAAATATTGCACCCAGTAAATTGCGATCGCTTGTGGAAAATGTCACCCAGAATAAACAAATTCGTAATCAGATTGAGATATTAGGTAATTCTTTAATAAATGCTGGTGGTACTCACAAAGCGGTAGATAAAATTTTAGAATTTAGAAATAGGAATTCTTATGTTTGACACCAGATTTTGTAAAAGATTTATGGAGATTTGTTAAGCAGCGTCAAAACTATTTGCTAGTTCCTGTAATCTTTATTCTGTATATAACATTACGTGAAAAGCTGACCAACTAGCTTAATTATATTTTTACTTTTTTCTGTAATGTTGTAATTACGAATAACATCACGTTCAAATTGGGTTTTTAATTTGTGAGCTATAGCTGCCATAATTAAAGACAAGCAAAATAAACATACTACGAAAAAGCGTGTTTGAGAATTTTCCATCAGCATAGCTACAGCAGCAAAAGCGATCGCTGCTACAATAAAACTTTGTTTTAATCTATTACTTGTTTGATGAGCTTGAGTGCAAGAACTACAAATTTGAGTGTGACGGGTGAAGCGATTGCCTATCTCCATTGGTTGTTTTGTAGTCTCAACATTTAGCTTAGTTGTTTCATAGCCTTGATAAAATGGCAAATCGCTACCGTACTTATCCAACCATTTACGATACTCAACAACCAATACATCAGAACTTTTTAAGGGTAAAAATAGTTCTTTCATCTGCTTGTCTAATTTTTCTATCTGTATTTGCTGTTCTCGAATTAGTTCTAAATCTTCCTCTAAAATTCGATTACGTGCAAAATGCTCAAACCACCGGGGTTCTACCTTCTGATTCCAAGGTAATACGCTATTATAATTTCTCAAAAGAATTCTGCACCTTCCCTTGCCTAATGGCATAGAATATAAGTCTGCTCCTCCAAATAAACCTTGTTCTTTCCAAACAGCATATCTAACTAAATTGGGAGCAACAAACTCCAAATATATCCATGAACCCAGGGTTTTTTGATTCCGATATCTTCCTTTAATTCCTTGCATGGAAACATCAAGCACTTCCATTTCTAGAGGTTGTGCATTTTCTCGTTTAAATCTTTTACCATTATGATTAATGGGAATATGAGCCGGGTCAATGACATTTTCTATAAAATATGACTGGTCATAGGGAAGATTTAATAAATAATCCCGCTTGATAAATTGAGAATCGTCTAATTCTTTTAATATCGGCAGCAATTTTTCATCAGCTTCCTCCTCATCTCCTGGCCACAACCACACAATTCCTTGTTTTTCTACAACTGTATAAGATTTAACGTAGGCATTATGTGGTATTGTAGCTCCTTCTGATAATTGAGGAATATGTAGGCATTTTCCATTAGCACCAAACTGCCAGCCATGATACAAACATTCGAGCTTACCATCTATGACCTGTCCTTGAGAAAGTTTTGCTGTTCGATGGGGACAAATGTCTTTTAAACAGGTAAAGTTCTCATTGGCATCTCGAAACAACACTAAGGGTTCATCATAGAGAGAAAATCCGTAAGGGCGATGCTTAGGTAAATCTTGTACAAAGATGATGGGATACCAACAATTCTGCCAAGTAAATTTTTGATCTATTTCTAGTGGTTGACAAGAAGAATTTAATCCTTCTGTATTTGAAAAATCCGAATGTATATTCATGAATTTTTGTAAGTACCTTAGTCAATTAATGAAACATTTTTGTAGTAGCAGAAATTTCTATTAGTAAACAAATAAAGAATCCGCTTCCTCTGTACTAAGAACAGTCAATGAAGTGCGATCGGGATCTGATAAAAATGCTGGTCTTTCTTTCTGAGAAAGGGCGGTTTCTTCTACACTGCTGTAAGTAAGAACTAAGTTCCGTCGGTCAAAAGGAGAAATATTACCCACAGAACCATGCCATGTATCGTAGTGTACAAATAAAACTGAACCTGCCGGGCCTTTTGGTGCTACAATTCCTCCGCGATCTACTAAGAAAGAAATTCGTTCTTTAGCCTTATTCAATAAGTAATCTTTAAACAGAAAATTTTAACAATTTATCAAATCATCAGGACTTCACAAATCTTAAAATTAAATTTATTTAAAATTAATTGAAATTTGATTACATCTAAACTAATTGTTACAGAAACGAATTTATCTATATGTGATGCTAATTACTGACAGATGGTTGCTGATGGCTGACAGTTATTGTAAATTTAATTGGATATCATCTTTTATAGCTATAAAAAAGGATGTTATATAGCTATAAAAAAGATGATTATCTTAATTTTGAACGCTTGTAGGAGAGGAATAATTATTCACCCATTCTTCTATTAATCTTACTGCAAATACGATGACGCTTACTACTTGAGATAAAACGAAAGCCAACCACAACAAATGGTTATTATGAAAATACCCAGCAGCGATCGCTACAGGTAAAAAACCAATTACAAAGGACACTAAGGCAGAATTACGTAAAATTCCCCCTTCCATTAACCCAACAAAATACCCTTCTAAAATGATATTAATTGCACAAAATCCCTGAAAAGGTAATAACCAAAACAAATAATTAAAGATACTTTCAATAATTTCGGTGTGGTTAGTTAACAACCCAAAGATAGGTTCTGGAAAGACAATATATAAAATCGCCACAGGAACTGAAAGGAATATGCTACTGATGAACCCAATTTTCAGCAGAGGTTTTAACTGCTCTGAATCTCCCTGACCTTTAAAGTTTCCAGTTAAACTTTGGGTAGCATATCCTATACCTTGAACAATAAACATATTAAAAATTGCCGCCTGAAGTAATACACTATTTCTGGCTAGTGTATCTGTTCCCATTGCTGAACCTAATTCGGTAAAAATAGAGAATGTAGAAATTACAGCCAAATTTTTCATCAACATATTGTTATTGAGTTTAAAAATAGTTTTGATGGCTGGTAAATCTAAAATTTTTTGGCTGACTGTTGATATCAATGACCAGTCAATATGAAAACACGCCACTATCAAACCTACAAACAATGCTAAATATTGACTCATTGTTGTAGTTAAGCCAGCACCGGTACTTCCCCAATCCCAACGAATAATAAAGAAGTAGTCCAGCACCACATTAGTTAGGCTTTCTATCACAGACAATAGCACTACGAAACCATTCATTTCCCGTCCAAAAAACCAACCGACTAGGACAAAATTAAGTAGAATCGCAGGTGCACCCCAAATGCGAGCCTGGAAATAGTCAAGACCAGCATTTTTAACTTCGGTTGCACCCACTAGAAAGGTAAACCCCAGCAATTGTATAGGATACTGAAGAATCAAAATCAGTAAACCAACCCCTAAAGCGATGAGACCATTCCGCAATAAAACTAATAGTATCCCTTCTGAATCATCTGCCCCTACAGCTTGTGCTGTCATCCCATTGCTAGAGGAACGTAAGAAATTGAAAACTTTGTATAAATAGCTAAAGATAATTGTCGCTAAGGAAACTCCTGCTAAGTAACGGATGTCAGGTAAATGCCCTAGAAAAGCTAAGTCTATCAAACCCGACAATGGCACGACAATACTGGAAATAATGTTTGTCAATGCCAATTTATAAAATCGGGGTAGGAAGTTATACAGATTGAAAAAGCTAGTGTTCATGATAATTATACGATGTTTAATGTATTCCAACTGTTACTTTTATACTTCTTGAGAACCCACCATCAGGACTTATATCATATTCGCCCGAAAATTTAGGAACTTCAAGAAAATCAATTATCTAGGATTTACCCACTGTACAAATTAACCATGATATGCATCAATGATATTTTGTTGTTCCTGTCAATGCGTAAGTCCTAAGCTGTTGTGCATTTAATTTGTATAATTTGAACAGGCAAGATGCCTGTTCCACAGGAGTTAAGAATTTGAGGATTATACAACTTTGTTGCGTAACAACTTAGTTAAGAAAAATGTGGGTAACGCACGGGTTTCCTAGGGGGTTGGAGATAAATAAGTGCCGACAGTCACAGCCAAAAACTTTGAAAACAACGTCTAAAATATAAAGAGTAATTGGTGGAGAAAAAAAATGAGTATTACCTGGAGTCGAGTAATAATGAATCAAGAAACGGCAAATATGTTAAACCCATTGCCATTTTCACAATGGACAGCATTAGAAATTTCCGGAAATGGTTGGCGAGATTTTGCCTTTCAAGAATATAGAAATATTAACTATCCAGAATACGATATTTGCTCTGAACCTTTACCAGACAAGTTTGATTTGATTATTGCTGAACAAGTTTTTGAGCATCTTTTGTACCCCTATCGCGCAGGCCGCAATGTTATTTCTATGCTTAAGCCTGAAGGATATTTTCTGATTTCTGTTCCCTTTTTAGTAAAAGTTCATAATTATCCTTTATGTGATTGTTTGATGATTTTTGGGCGAACTGCTTGCAGCAGCACTTCGCTATCGCTATCATAGTTAATACAAAGTCCGCGTTTAGCGAGTTCATGTTGAAATTCAATTACTGTCGATACTAAAGAAAAGCACCATTCGCAAGTGCTGACTTGTCAGTTCACTATTTCTGATTAAAGTACATTCATCCTATTAATAATCAAAAGCTTAGGGAAAAATTAGGTAACGCCTGAAAATACCAAAGAACTGTTATTAGATAAAAATAAATAGATTAATAATATTGCTATTTAAGGAAAAACTAGGGAAGAATTATTAATATCATCAGCAATGCTTAATAGATAATCAATTCCCTAATTTATTCCCATATAACTGCTGTGCGGCCATTGTCCCCCTAATAAAGCGTAAATTTCTACAGGTTTGGCAGAAATTGTCACGCCCAATTCATAGGATGTCCCGGTGAAAGCAGCAAAGCGCCGACAAGCTTCATCATAAAAGTGACTGCGGCGATAATTTTTATTAGTTAAATCAATGGCAAATAGTCCGTAAAAATAGCGAGGAATACTTTGAATTGTTTCGACAATTTGCCCTAAGTTTCTCGCCAAAATTGCATTTCTGGGAACTTCTGTCCCCCAAGCTGTATCTAAAGCCCAAGATGCAGAACTGAGGTGAGAACCACCACAAATTCCACAAATTCTAGGAGTAACAATTAAGCCAGCCTGGGGGTCTTTTCCGCGTAAAATTATTTCAAAACCGCGAAAAAGTTCCGCATGAGTCCAAGCATTTGTTACATATCCATTTTCGATTTCGACACGCACATCTAAATCACCCTCGACTCTACCAACGGGTGAAATATCTAAGGTTTGAATTGGCATATTTGTTCTTTATTAGTTGTTGGTTGTTGGTTGTTAGTTGTCAATTTTTGATTCTTACTACTGACCACTGACCACTGACCACTGACCACTGACTAAACGGTAAAAAAGTCTTCCTCTGCCCATTTGGGGGCTGTATTTTTGGCAACAACGGTGAGGACTGCGTAATCTTTGTGGTTGACTCCGGGGGGTATTTCCTTAGGAACTCCCATGACGGTCTGGGTTTTAAAAACTGTTCCCGGTTTGAGGTCGAAAAAGGGAAATTCGGGTTCTGTGCAACCTAAACAGGGCATTCCAGCGCGGGTTTTTGATGATACCCTGTTCCAGAGGATGCGGTTACAGGAGGAACGGGTCATAGGCCCACGACAACCTAAGTCATAAAATAGACAACCTTTGCGTTGTCCAAATTCGGCGGTTGTAGCTTTGTATGCAAAGTGAATGTTGCGGGTACAACCTGTTTGGGTGTAGGTATTAAAGAAGGTTTGGGGACGGTGGAGTTCATCGAGAACTATATCATCAATTCGACCCGTGGCGATCGCTACTAATATTTGTGTTATCCAGTCAGGATGTGCAGGACAACCGGGAATATTAATTACAGGTAAACCACCTTGACTGACAAAATCTTTACCTAAAAAACCGCCTTTTTCTCTTTTGAGAAATTGCAGTCCCCTGGAGTCGCTGGGGTTGGGTGACATAGCGGGAATCCCCCCCCACGTCGCACAGTCTCCCACCGCGACTATAAATTTAGCAACTTTGGCCAAATCATCTAACCAATCTTTCATGGGACGGTCTGCGAATCTATTCCATTCTCCTGTACCATTGGGGGCGTTAACGACGCTACCTTCAAATACTAAAATATCTACAGGAGTTTTCCCGGAAACACATTCCCATAATAGGTTTTGTAGGTTATCGCCTAATTCTAAACCCAAGGAAGGATGCCACAGTATTTTAATACCGAAATCAGCAATTAAGTCACAAGCTGTCGGTTCTTCCGCATTCAGAAATGACATGGTGTTACCCGAACAAGCACCACCTTGTAACCAAAGTACATTAGTCATTAGCTATGTATTTTATGTGTTAATAATGTCCAGTTGCGGCTTTTTGCAGAGGATTCACTTGTGGATAACCACTTAATCAATAGTCTTATATTAACAGATTATCTAAAAAAATTAACTTTTTTTAAACAAAACTTAAGAATTAATATAATTCGATGCTTGTAAGGCTAATTCATGAATTATCCCCAATTCTGGGGGAATAAGAATTGGGCAATATATCAATATTCGATACACTATCATCTACTTTTAAAACATCCTCTGAGATTACTTCCCCAACTTTTAGACTTTGGCCTGCCACTGTCACCTCATCATCCTCTACTAATTTTCGTCCTCTTCTGGTTTCCACTACACCATTAACTTTTACTTCACCACCAACAATCATCAATTTAGCTTGACCTCCGGTACTGGTAATACCCACAAACTTTAAAAACTGGTCGAGTTTAATCATGGTTTTTTACTTATTTTGTTAAAAGGTATTGTAACACTAAATCTGAATTTAATACTCCTTATTTAGAATGACCACTCCGAATTATTAAATAACTAATTGATAAGGCAAGAATGGCAATTCCTAAACCAATAATTTCTACTCCTTCGGTAACTTTTAAATCAAGAATAATAATCTTTCTGGCAATAGCAATTAAGGAAGTTACAATCACTAATTCTACCTGAAGAACGTGCTTCTTTAAGTAGCCGGTAATATTTTCTAATATTTCTAAAGCAATTAAAACGTTCAAAAATAGTCCAAAAGTCTGAAATAGTGTTTGACTAAAACTACCCTTCTCTGGATAAATAATTTCTGCGATAATAAATTTCCCTAAATCAATTATAGTGGCGAATATCACTACTATCATCAACAGAGATAGTATTTTTGCAGCTATGACTTCTACGAATTCAATCATCTGCATAAAATTATGATCACTTAGCAGTGAAACCAACCTTTTGATTAATTTTCTCATCTAGCACTCCTGATTTAATATTACCCGAATACAACAAAAATTCTTAAATCTCAAGGATTACAAAATTTATTGATCTCTCATAGTTTAAAACTAATCATGATGATACTTTGACTTTAAAAGTATCTAAAAATATAATCATAACCATTAGTGATTAACTATGTATTTAATCATGGCTTTAGAGGATGTTTGAAAAGTTATTCTAATATAAATGAACAAATTATTTTACGATAGTTCTTCCTTATCGAGTCTATTGTAACATACTCCAAGTCAAACGTCAACCCCCAAATCTTCTTTTTCGGGGCTATTTTTTAGATATATTCAAAATGTCCTAATTGTTCGATTCCATTGATTAGCATTTCCCGGTAAGCGTGAAGTACAAAATCATCTGCGTTTATCTGTGTTTATCTGCGTTTTATTATCACTGTTTGTACCTCATTTAAGCGGTAATTGCTATAATACTTTTTAAAAATTGTCTTAGACATATTCAAAATTCAAACCAGGTTGTATTAGTGTAACGAGTGTCACCTTTTAAAGTCGAACTTTGCGATTTTACCCAAACACGATGTACGTTAGATGTGAGATCAAAGAAACTGGAAATCCTCTGATTTTAACAGTTAAACGTTACAATCAGTCTTAATTTATCTCCCTATTAGAACAGATGTAATGCTGGCGATGTATCTCACCCGAGTGCATACTGATTATTATGTTCCCCTGCTTCTTAAATGAGTAGACTATCAAGCGTTGACTGCACCCATAAAACACGCCTTTAACCAATCATAGTCTTGGTACATAATTTGGTGACAATGTTACTTTTTGTGTAGAGATGCTTAAAATTAGCTAAAATTAAAATATGAGAATTGTATCAGTGATTATACAATAAAGATTGTGATAAAATTTTGTAAAAGTTAATATACTAAATTAATCATCAAGATAAGTAGATCTGACTGAATAAATCTAAAACCCAGAGGCATAAGGAGTTTCAGGCTTACAAAATTAGTTCAACCAATAACTACCCAGTAATAGTATTATCAGCGAACCTACACGATGAACACCAAAACTAGAATTGACTGTCCTGTTTGTGGTTATCAAGGAATTCAAACCAATACTTGTCCTAATTGTGAGACGGATATTTACTTGATTCACTCCGCAGAAGAACTACACCGACCCCCCAAATCTTGGACAACAGGAATTGGTATCTCGATGTTAATGGTCGGTTTAATTGTTGGTGCAGCAGGTAGTTTTTTTACACTACAAGCATTTATATATACCACAAATGTATCCGGTTCTGCCGTATCGGCCAGTTCTACCTCAAATTCAGAGGTAATTACCACTGTTCTCCCTCAACCAACTCCTTCCGCAGCTACTTATACAGTACAGTCTGGAGATACGCTGAGTGGTATTGCGGCTAAATTTTGCAGTAAATCTAGTGATTGGAAATCAATCGTTGCAGTTAACCCGGAATTACAGAAGAGAGAAAATCAATTAGATGTGGGTCAGGTATTAAAAATTCCTAGTAAATGTAAGAGCAAGTCCTAGAGCAATACAGCAGATTGTATAGGACAACCAAAATCTAGGTAGCAAGGGGGTTTTACCTCCTATCTTGTGATCTAATTATTCTAGATTCTGTAACCCCATTGCTATTTTACTGTGTTTTTCAATTTGTCCCATCACTTGTTTTGCACGCTTGATTACCACCCCAGGTAAACCTGCTAACCTTCCTGCTTCTATTCCATAGGATTTATCAGCGCCACCGGGTTGAACTTGATGTAAAAAGATAATTTGATCAGGTAACTCTTTGACTGTAACTTGATAATTAGCGACATTTGGGACAATACTGGCCAATTCATTTAACTCATGATAATGGGTAGCAAAAATAGTTCTAGCTTTAATTTCCACTGCTAGATATTCTGCCACAGCCCAAGCAATAGATAAACCATCAAAAGTTGCTGTTCCGCGACCAATTTCATCTAATAAAACCAAAGAATTAGCAGTTGCATGATTGAGAATATTAGCAGTTTCATTCATTTCTACCATAAATGTAGATTGACCAGTGGCTAAATCATCAACAGCACCAACACGGGTAAAAATGCGATCGCAAATTCCCAAACGTGCCGAACTAGCAGGTACAAAACTGCCGATTTGCGCCATTAACTGAATTAAACCCGTCTGCCGTAAATAACAACTTTTACCACTAGCATTGGGACCTGTCAAAATTACCAAATCAGGGTAAGAAGTATCCTTTTCTCTCCTCTTCCCCTCTTCTTCTAGGTCTGTGCGGTTCGTTCCTCCTAACCAAGTCGAGTTAGGAACAAAAAAACCCGCAGGTAAAGACTGTTCCACCACGGGATGACGACCATCAATCACATTAATCTCCCGGTCTGCCAGCATTTCCGGGCGACAATAACCTTGATGTACCGCCAACTCAGCTAATCCACATAATACATCAGCAGCAGCCACTGCACGGGAAATACTACGAATAGTATCCGCGTTTTCAGCTACCTCATCCCGTAAAGCGGCAAATATCTCATATTCTAACTGATTTAAGTCATCTCGCGCCGTTAATATCCGCGCTTCTCGTTCTTTTAACTCAGGAGTAATGTAACGTTCCTCATTCGTTAGCGTTTGCTTACGGATATAATTCTCAGGAACTAGGTCAGATTTAGAACGAGAAATACTGATATAATACCCAAAAGTCTTATTAAACCCGACCTTTAAATTAGGAATACCCGTTCTCGATCTTTCATCAACTTCTAAGGTTGCAATCCATTGTTGATCTGCTTCTACTGTTGCTTTTCTTTCATCCAATAGAGTATTTATACCAGGACGAATTAACCCACCTTCTTTTAAGTGGTTTGGTGGTGATTCTACTATATGTAAATGTATTTTTTTCGCTAATTCTTCCAGTACAGAGGGGATTCTTTGCAAAGCTTTTAAAAAAGGCGATCGCCCTTCTGCTACTATGTTAGCTAATTGAGGTAAAAGAGAGATAGAATCAGCTAGGGCGACTAAATCCCGTGCATTTGCCCTACCTGAAGCGGTGCGACCTGCTAACCGTTCTAAATCGTAGATTTTCCTTAATAATGCTCGTAGTTCTTGCCTTAGAGGTGTGTTATTAACTAACTCTGCTATACTATCTTGTCTAGCTTTAATGCCTTTAATATCAAGTAGCGGTTGTAACAACCATCTTCTTAATGCCCGACTACCCATAGCGGTGCTAGTGCGATTTAAAGCCCATAATAAAGAACCGTGAAAAGTTCCATCCCGCACGGTTTGGGTAATTTCTAGATTGCGACGGGTTTGATGGTCTACGATCAGATAATCGCTCAAGGTATAAGTGCGTAATAATTGCAGAGATACAGGGTTTTGTTTTTGGGTATCTTCGATATATTCCAAAAGTCCACCGGCAGCGCGGACTGCCAGGGGGAGATGTTCACAACCGATACCTTCAAGCGATCGCAATTTGAATTTCTCTAATATTTTACTTCTAGCTTCGGCTTGGGAAAAGGGAACTTGCGATCGCAAACTATAACAAAATGTGGGCGGTAAACACTGAGGAAGAGAAGGAGACGTTTCCCCAGGACGTAATAAAGCACCTAAATCCGGCGCATTAGTGGGGAAAAGCACTTCTGAAGGTTGTAACCTCATTAACTCTTGGGTAAGGTGTTCTAAATCACTGCCTTGAGTTGTGAGAAATTCACCAGTTGATATATCTGAATAGGCTAATCCCCAATGATTTACCGCAATTACCACAGCCGCTATGTAATTATTGCGACTGGCTTTCAGCATTCCTTCTTCTAATAAAGTTCCAGGGGTGAGAATGCGAGTTACTTCCCGCTTCACTAAACCAATAGCATCCGCAGAATCTTCAACTTGGTCACAAATAACTACAGCATAACCTTTTTCGACCAGCATCGTTGTGTAGCGTTCCCAGGCGTGATGGGGTACACCTGTCATAGCTACCCGACCGACATCACCTCCGTGTTTACTGGTGAGGACTAATTCTAATTCTCTGGAGACGGTTACAGCGTCTTGAAAGAAGGTTTCAAAGAAATCACCAACACGATAAAGCAGCAACGCATGAGGATATTTATCCTTCATATCCACATAGTGCTGATACATTTTACTCAGCTTGCTACGGTCTTCTACCAGTTTTGTATCGCTGAGGGGTGGGTTTGGTTGCTGGGGTTCTGGTGTGGTCATCTATAGATGCTGGGATTTTTGGCACTGTTTTTAATCTTAGCGTGGGTTTGGAGGGGTTGGGATGGTTGTTTAGGGTTTTTTAATTTTTTTCTCACGCGCAGACGATCCTAAAAAGCTCACTAATGCTAACAAAAGTTGGACTTTTCTTCCTATTTATATTTTCCCTATAATTTTAGAGTTGTGAAAACAGACTTTGCCAATCAATGATAGGTGGTCTATCTCCTTGATTAACGATTTCAAAAACTTTGTTAACAGAAGTTTGATAAAATAAACTTTCGACACAAGCTGCGGCCACATCAATACGACTAGACTCACCTCCAATTGTATCACCTGTGGATAAGACGACATTTAATTTACCTTGGGTTGTAGCTTGGATTAAGGTGTTAAGATCAGAGGATGTATAAGGTCCATCAATTAAACGTCCGGGGCGAATGATAGTATAGGGAATGCCAGAATTAATAATTGCTTGTTCTCCCTTTTCTTTAGCATCGAGTACGCCAAAAAGATTGAGAATTTTAAAGGGGAATTGATGTTTGCGAATAATACCACAAGAGGATACTAATACGAAGCGGTTTAAATTTTGGGGTGCGGCTGTAAGTAGGTTAACTACACCTTGATAATCAACTTTTGTCGGGGTATTTTTAGCTTTATTTTCGAGAAATTGGGAATTAAATAAAGTTATTGCTAATTCAAAAATATTAGGGGGTTGATCAAATTCCCATTTGCTAGTAGGAAAGGCACTTGTTCCTGTGCAACATATAATTGAGGTAATATTTGTCATAGCGGTTGTTAATGTGCTGGGTTGGCAGATATCACCGACAACTATTTCTACTTTGTTATTAAACATTTGTGCAGCTTTTTGGCTGTTACGGGTAAGAATGCGAACTGGTAAGCCTTTAGCTAATAGTTGACTAACTACAAGTTGTCCAACCCCACCTGTAGGACCAACCACTAAAATGAGATTTTGAGAAGAGTTTTCACTGCTATTCATAGATAGATATCTTTGGCGTTGAATATATTTAGTCTATAACAATTTTGGTTTGATCTTTATGTTCAGGAATTAAGTTAATATTATATCTGTTTAAATCCCAATCCTTCATAACTATCGGTGAAAATTTTATGGTGAAGAAAAATCGCAAAGCTAATAAACTGATGAATAAATCACAGGTTAGGCGGCTTTTCCATGAACCCGGAACTATGCCTGGGACTATTATTGTTGATGAAAATAGCGAACCACCTAGTATTTTTCTGATTGACTATAATCAAAGTGACCTAATTTATAAACAAATCAGTTACCCGGAAGAATGTATTAACTATTTGGATACAAATTCTGTTTCCTGGGTGGATGTGCAAGGTTTAGGAAATAAGGATATTTTACAGCGTTTAGGCCAATCTTTTGATTTACATCCTCTCATTGTGGAGGATATTGTTAATATGGTAGAGCGTCCGAAAATAGAAGATTATGAGGATCAATTAGTAATTATTGCCCAGATGGTTGTTCCCAATCATAATCATAGCAGTTTTTACAGCGAACAGGTAAGTTTGGTATTGGGTAAATATTATGTGTTAACCATACAAGAAGAACCCGAACATGACTGTTTTGATGGGGTGAGATCCCGAATTGATAAATCCAAAGGTATTATTCGCCGCCAAGGCAGTGATTATTTAGCCTATGCGTTGTTAGATGCAATTATTGATGGTTTCTTTCCAGTTTTGGAACTTTATGGAGAAAGAATTGATGATTTAGAAGAGGAAGTCATCATTAATCCTAGTCAGAAAACATTACAAAAAATATACCAGATCCGCCGAGAATTATTACAACTACGACGGGGAATTTGGCCGCAAAGAGACGCGATTAATTCTTTAATTCGAGATGGCAGTGAATTAATTAGTCCTGATGTGAGAATTTATCTCAGAGATTGTTATGATCATACGGTGCAATTAATAGATATATTGGAAACTTACCGAGAATTAGTGGCGGGATTAATGGATGTTTACTTATCGGCAGTTAGTAATAAAATGAATGAAATTATGAAGTTGCTGACGGTGGTTTCTTCAATTTTTATTCCTTTGACGTTCATTGCAGGGGTATACGGGATGAATTTTAATTCTGAAAAATCACCCTACAATATGCCGGAATTAAATTGGTATTGGGGCTACCCCCTTTGTTTATCATTAATGCTAGTCCTTGCTTTCGTATTGCTATATTCATTTTGGCGGCGGGGTTGGCTGAATAATTCCGCAAATCTGCCCAGAGATTCCCACCGCTAGAACCTGTTGTTAAATTACCGGGGTGGCCGTGCAGATAAACCACAGCAATAAAGCTAACATCAAGATACCGAGTTTAACGGCTATATAGGTATAACCGTGGTGAATAATAAAATCTTGGCTGGTCATATTCCACCTCTACTTACTAGCTGGCAACTAGTGATTTTACAGAGGGAGTATCTTTTCTTTACTCCATTTCCCTATGCTTCTATTATGGCTTGAAAATGCATGGGAAAGATGTTTAGTGAAGTTTAGTTAACATTTCTTAGCTTTATTTAGCACAAGTGACTGGTGAGATGAAACCTTGATTAGTTTGTAACCAAGGATATTTCGATCTACCAGTTATAGTTATGCTGATGGAACATCAATGAAAATACTGCCTTCTGCCACACGCAGGGGATAGACAGGCAGGGTTTTTTCTGGGGAAACCATTGATAATAATTTACCAACCACTGGTGGAAATGGGCACCAGGTTTTGACTTGGCCATTTTTCAAGTCGAAAGCACTGCGGTGAAAAGAACAAACAATAGCGCCATCTTCAATCTTGCCTTTTGTCAAGGGCATTTTTAAGTGGGGGCAGGTATTATCTACAGCGTAAAGCTGATTTTCGTGGTTTAAGAGTAGGATTTTGCGATCGCCTACTTTAACTACTTCTCGCGCACCGAGTGTCAGTGCATCAGCCTCTAAAACTTTAGTCCAAGCCATGATATTCTCCTGATCTAGAATAGATATTTCCTTAGTTTCTCCTAATTTAGTCCTTTGCGATCGCCTAATTTAATGCCGTTTCCATTAGTTTCTTGCTGAGAAATTGTCACCCCTCTGGGCATATCTACTAATACATAGTAATATCTTTCTAAGGTATCTTGCAAATATTCTGTGTACTATAATCATATTTGCTCATAAATTTTTAGTCCTCAATTAGTTTTATGTTGCTAATTATTCCTGTTGGGAAATACGTTTTTCAATATCCTCTAATGTCCTTAATAACAGGCGATTTGCCTGTAATTGCCAACCCCATTTTTGAATTTTAAAAGCTATGACACTTCCTCCTATAGCTGCTAATAGACCGATAGGTTGATTCAGAGAAATACCCAATAACAAACCCAAACCAGCTATTCCCCAAAAGGGTAAGGCCACTACTTGTCTTTGCTCCTCTACAATTTCAGCAATTTTACTATTTGGTATTGTAGCTAATAATGTGGTTTTTAGTTCCCTCTGTTGAGCTAATGATAGGGATAGACTAATTTTGCGGCGGAGTTTTTCAATTTTCCGGCCATCGGTGCTATACTCTGTTAGTTCCTCTTCTGCCATTTTTAAGTATTGTTCTAATTGTGACATAGTAAGTTGATGTTTTAGTAAGTTGATGTTTTGTGTATTATGGCATTGAACTATTATTATTCCACAAAAAACCAAATCTGAGCAATTAGTAGTTATTCACCAACTATTTTGAGTACAAACCAGATAAACTTCCATCCAAACAAACTCACAAAACATGAACAAAAATTCATTTCGCTTAGGGATATTGGGGATATTCATCCTCTCATTAATTTTACGATTTTGGCAATTAAACAAATTCAATACATTAGTATTTGACGAGGTTTATTTTGCTAAATTTGGTAATAACTATCTTACTCAGACACCATTTTTTAACGCCCATCCTCCCCTAAGTCAATATATAATTGGTTTAGGGATTTGGCTGAGTAAATATATTCCCATTGCCAAAGATAACCTCAATAGTCTTACAGGTTCTTTATTAGCACCTTGGAATTATCGCTGGGTAAATGCGCTCACAGGTTCACTAATTCCCGTCATCGTTACCTTATTAACTTATCAATTGAGTTATCGCCATCGTTTTGCTTTATTAGCTGGGGTTTTTACAGCTTATGATGGACTATTTTTAGTAGAATCTCGTTATGCTTTAAGTAACGTATATATAGTAATTTTTGGACTCCTGGGACAATGGTTATTATTATTAGCATTAGAAAAACAAAAACGTTGGTTCTGGTTAATTCTATCAGGAATCTGTTTTGGTGCTGCTGTTTCCACTAAATGGAATGGCCTATGGTTTTTGAGTGCTATTTATGCTTTATGGATCGCAATTTGGATAATTAAATGGTTGCAATCTTTTAATGTAACATCCCAAATTACAACAATAAAAACACCATTACAAAATCTCACACAAATAAATCTTTGGCAAATGTTTTCCTATTTAGGAATCATTCCCGCAGTAGTTTATAGTCTCATCTGGATTCCCCATTTGCACCTAGATAAAAGATATGGATTTATTGAAGTTCATCAACAAATTTTACAATTTCATCTCAAACTAGGTGGTAACAGTCCTAGCGTTCATCCCTATTGTGCAGCTTGGTATAAATGGCCATTGTTAACTCGTCCTATGGCTTATTATTATGAAACTACCCAAAGCATTCAAGAAGTTTTACCTGTATTTGGTCCACCCTTACCTAGTAATGCTGCTAAAATAGTTTATGATGTTCATGCTATGGGAAATCCCTTTTTATGGTGGTTTGGTTTAGCAGCAATGATATTTTTAATATTTATGCTCATCAACCAGATAATTGTGCCATCAATCATCAGAAAAAGGCTATTTATTCCTCAAGATATTACCATTGATACATGGATTGCGTTATTTTTAGTAATTAACTATGCCGCTAATTTTCTTCCCTGGATAAAGGTAACAAGATGTGTATTCATCTACCATTATATGTGTGCAGTGATTTTTACATTTATAGCTATTGCTTGGGTTGTGGATCAATGTTTACTAAGTTATCAGCGTCTGATGCGGGCAATTGGTGTCACCATTATATTTATAATTATTGGTGCTTTTGTATTTTGGATGCCGATTTATCTAGGTTTACCTTTATCACCCCATGATTATCAAATGCGAATGTGGTTTCGTTCTTGGATTTGAAAAACAAAATCAAGAGAGATTCCTGTTTAGAGGTTGTTTGAAAAGTATTATATGAAGCCAATAATTTTTAAAAACCTAACCCCCATCCCTTACCTACCAGGGAAGGGGAGTTTTAAACCTCTGGAGAAGTTCACCAGAGGGGTTAATTTATATTGTCATAACTTTTTAAACATCCTCTGAAATCCAGGTTGATATGGGACTCATATTTGATTTTTGAAAATCACCGACTTGTTTTAAGAAGTCAGGGATATGGGTTTTATGAAACTACAGCTTCGATCTTTTCCTGCTGTGAAACATAGGGTTTTTCATCACCTTGGGCTAAATATGCAGCTAATTGACTTTCGATTTGCTCCCGGACAATTTGCCGATATTCCATAAAATGTTCAATGTGAGCACAGGTAGAAACATATTGTTCCAGCACCTTGGGATTATGCTTGAGAATACTGAATAAATGATGCCAAAATTTCCAGCGAGTTTCCCGTTGAAAACCCTGTCGCCAAATTATGAGTAACAAAGCTTTGACAACCACCCATTCTGGCATTTTAGCCGGTGCTGTGTATTTAGCCGGTCCCAACATCATAAAACAGCGATATGTGCGGTCTAAATAGGCAACAGGATCATATAAAGCACAGAAAGCTTTAATATATTCTCTAGCCAATTCTTCCAGAGGACGGGTAGGAATGAAATTCATTAATGTGGTTTGATTGATATTCCCGTCTTGATTTTCCCGTAGTCGTCCTTCCTTTTTCAAGCGATGCCATAATGCTGTGTTGGGCAAAGCTTGTAACATGGCGAAGGTAGTAGAAGGAATAGCTGCTTGTTCGGCAAATCTGACGATGCGATCGCCCGCACCGGCTTTTTCCCCATCAAAACCAATAATAAACCCAGCCATTGGCCTTAAACCAGCTTTGATAATGGTTTCTAGGGACTCAGTTAGAGAACTGCGAGTATTTTGAAATTTTTTAGTTAGTTGTAAACTATCTTCATCAGGGGTTTCAATCCCCAAAAATACCGCCTTAAAACCACTATCAACCATCAACTCCATCAACTCTGGATCTTGTGCCAAATCAATAGAAGCTTCTGTGTCAAAATTGAAAGGATATTGATGTTCTGCCATCCAGACTTTTAGCTCTTTTAGCAACAATTTCACATTTCGCTTGTTGCCAATAAAGTTATCATCCACCATGAACACACCCCGCCGCCAACCTAACTCATAGAGATAATCTAATTCTGCTAAAAGTTGGGCTGGTGTTTTTGTTCTTGGTTTACGTCCATACAATACAATGATGTCGCAAAATTCACATTGGAAGGGACAACCCCGAGAAAACTGCACGGACATCATATCATAGGCATGAAACTCCAATAAATCAAAGCGGGGAATAGGTGTAGTTGTCACATCTGGTTTTTCAGTAGCCCGAAAGACTCCAGATTTTTCTCCCCGTTGTACCGCTTCCACAAACATGGGTAAGGTGATTTCCCCTTCGTCGAGAATCAAATAATCTGCCCCTGCTGCTTCCACTTCATGGGGTGTGGAGGTAGGATAGGGACCACCCAAGGCTACCAATTTACCCCGTCTTTTGGCCTCCCGAATTTGTGCCAATAAGTCTTGTTTTTGGACAATCATGGCGGAGAAAATTACCAAATCTGCCCAGGCCCATTCTTCTTCTGTGGCGGTGCGGATGTTACGATCTACAAGTTTAAATTCCCATTCTTGGGGTAGAATCGCCGCTACCGTCACCAACCCCAAAGGTGGCAACAAAACCTTTCTGTCAACCAGTTCCAGAATTTTCTCATAAGACCAAAAGGTTTTTGGAAATATTGGATAAACTAGCAAAACACGCATAGTATCACCCCTCACGATTTATTTTGTAATCTAACTGTAACTAAAATTAGGACTAATTGACTTTTTTCTCCGTTTGCTTGTTCTACCTTCCTTGTGTCACTTTCTGCCGGATCATGAATAAAAGAGTCGGGAAAAACTCTACAAGACAAGTAGGACAATGGATGTAGAACTATAAATCCACCATTTGCCCAGTGATATCCACTCCACACTAGGAATTATATAGCGATCCTATTTGATTTATAGTCAAAAGAAATAATTTTACCTAAATAGATATCTGACCTAAGAACAATTTAATTTCTATTAATCTATAACTCCTGGGTCATTTATGTTCTATGAAAAATATTTATAAATGACGTATAGGTGTTATTTACCTATTCACAAATAGAGGCTAATAGTCATGTTAAATCCAAATACTGTGTCTGATGTGCTTGTGGAGTTATCGGCAGAAGAACAGGAACTTTTATCTGGAGGATACCATTATTGGGGGCATTATCATCATCCTTGGCGCCCAGGGAGAGCAAGGCAACAAAACACTCAAATTGTCAACGTAATCCTTCCTCAAAAACGTAGATACCAGGATGATTACGGCGGTGGTGATTTCGTTGCTGATTACGGTAATGTAGGTTATCGGTAGCCATCATGAAATTCCTAAACCAACCATTTTCAATTGCTAAAAAGCTTATGACCTATTACTTTTGAAGGCATGACTTTTAACTGCCGCGAAGGGATTGCCAATTTTAGTCCTTTCTGAGTTCTGCAAACAAAAAGACTAGCCCCTCCCACAGGGCTAGTCTGGTAAACAACGTTGTTTGCGTTATCTTCTCAGTAGAGTCAAAACCAAATTGCACGCTCCCAAAATTAGACGGGCAACTTTTCTTAACAAGATTGTAACAGCCAGTACAATTTTTTTATAAAAAAATCTTAAAAAATATCTGCCTCTTTCCTATCAACCCCCAATAACTTGCGGTTTCCCCCAAATAATGGTTTCTTGTTTATAAACCACAAGTCCGGGTTTAGTGCCTTTGGGTTTATAAACGTGCTTGGGTTGGGTATAAACTACTGGTACTTGGTCACTTTGACGGGCGCGACTAAAATAAGCCGCCAGATTGGCTGTAAATTGTAAATCGTTTTCTTCGGCAACTGTACCCGGTTCTAACCGCAGCAGGACATGACTTCCCGGAATTTCTTGGGCGTGAAACCACAAATCATAGTCTCCAGCTACACGAAATGTTAATTGATCATTTTGGATGTTATTGCGACCAATGAGGACTTCAAAGCCGCTAGGACTGCGATAGCGATGAAAATTGGTGCTGGGTGTGCCACTGCTACGACTGCGATATTCTAGGTCTTCTAGATATTTTTGTCCAATTAGTTCATCTCGAATTTCTTCTAAGGCTTGTAAATCTTCTGGAGTTTGGTAATTGTCTAGTTGGGAAATTGCCGCTTCTACTTGTTCGAGATAGTCTATTTCTCCTTGCACTGCAAATAGTAAGGGTTCAACAGCAGCGCGGGCCCGTTTGAGTTTTTGGTGCTGTTTGTAAAGCTTTTGGGCATTTTGGACGGCGTTTTTATCCGGCAGAAGATTGATGGTAATTAGCTGTTGAGTTTCAAAGTCTGGTAAGTTAATTTCCTGCATTCCCGGTTGCCAATGGTGCAGATTAGCCATTAATAAATCAGCTTTTTGACGATATTCTTCGGCTTGATCTGATTGTTGTAGGCGATCGCTAAAAGTTTGCGCTTTAATCCTTAATTTACCGAGAATGTTCACCAATTTCTGACTCAATTGATGACGCAGTTGCACAAATACCTGTTCATTTAACTGGTCGCTATAATAACGGTAAATCAATTCTTGAATATTTTTAGCAGGTGTAACTCCTCCCCACCCCATCACTGTATATCCATTTTCAGTCCAAGCTGGTTGGAATTTACCTGCATCTAAAGCTTGTAACCATTCTTGCCAACGTTGAAATAAATTTTGCCACTCTTGAGGAGTTAATGCATCTGTGCTGGTATCTCCTGAGATGTTTGCTGCTAACAACATCCTATCTAATAAGGCCGCACTTAAACCACTATAACTTTTGAGTAACTGGCGTTTAATTCCTCCTGGGACTAAACTTACCCGTTCTTGCCACCGTTGCCAAGATTCGCTTAAATGGGGGATTTTACCCGTTAGTTTTGGTGGTGTTTGATAATTTTGTCCCGTTTGAATGGGTCTAATACTTGATTGTTGCTGACTCACTTGATGGGCAGCGGTGATAATTTCATTATTAGCGTCAGTTAATATCACATTGCTATATTTGCCCATTATTTCCCCATACAGGTGATAAAGGGCAGTTTCTCCAGGACGACGGGCAAATTGTAAATCAACTACCCGTTCCCAAGGGGAAATGGTCTCAATTTTTATTAAGGCCAACCCGCCTAATTGATGTCTTAATTGTTGGCTAAATGTAAAGGTATCTGGATCCCGTGGTGGTGGTTCACTAATGCAAATATGGGCAGCTTGGGGATGCCAGGAAATTTCTAACCAACCTCGTTGATTTAAGGTGCGTAAAGCAATGGCAATGGTAAAGCGATCGCGTTGATATACCTGTTCTATTCTTGCCGGCAACCAGTTAGCGCGAATTTCGCCGCAAGCAGCAGTTAAAGCTGTCAAGTCCAGGGGTTGCAAAATAATTACCCCTTTTTTCCTACAAAATTACTCTTTTTTCTAGAATTTTCCTGATTCATCAAACAAATATTTTTTTAGATTACTAAGATTGTACCATATTAAAAGTCTGAAAGACGATGTCATCAAGGCTTTGAATTCCATTAATCACAATAAGATGATTCAACCTCGTAAACAGTTTGCTCAACATTGGTTAAAAAGTGATAAAGCTCTAAATGCAATTGTTAAAGCGGCTAATTGCCAAGACACCGATCAAGTCTTGGAAATTGGACCGGGTACGGGAATTTTAACCCGGCGCATATTACCATTAGTAAAATCTTTACTGGCTGTAGAAATTGACCGAGATTTATGTAAATTACTGGTAAAACTCAGTGAGAAAGAAAATTTCCTACTTCTGCAAGGGGATTTTCTCACCCTTGATTTACCCTCCCAATTAACAGCATTTCCTAATTTTCAAAAGCAAAATAAAGTTGTTGCTAATATTCCTTATAATATTACTGGACCAATTATTGAAAAGTTACTAGGAACTATTGCCAATCCTAACCCCCAACCTTTTGATTCTATTGTGTTACTAATTCAAAAGGAAGTGGCAGAAAGATTATATGCTAAACCTGGTTCTCGAACTTTTGGGGCGTTGTCGGTGCGGGTGCAATATCTGGCAGATTGTGATTTAATTTGTACAGTGCCGGCGGCGGCATTTTATCCACCACCCAAGGTAGATTCCGCCGTGGTCAGGTTGACTCCAAAACAAATCCAAATTCCGGCTAATGACCCTAAAAAGCTAGAAAATATGTTGAAATTGGGATTTGGGTCGAAGCGCAAAATGTTAAGAAATAATTTGCAATCAGTAATTGAACGAGATCGACTGGGGCAATTACTGGAACAATTACAAATAAATCCCCAAGTCCGCGCAGAAGACCTCAGCGTTGCACAATGGGTATCACTGGTAAATATGATCGGAAATGAGGAGTCAGGAGGGATGAACGGCCGTTCGCCTGTACAGGAGCAAAATTGACTTTGTGTATAGGTTTCAATCTAGATTCTGTACTTGGTGAATCTGCAATCTGTTTCGACATACCTCCTCATCCTCAAGAAGTGAGGATTCCTTGACACTTCCCAAGTGGTCTTACCATCCCTCCATGTCTGTTTAAAGTCTCCCAATGCCATAAGGCGACTTTTGGTATTTTAGCATAAATTTAGCAAAAGCCGTCCTAAAAAGACAAGGCTTGTATCCCATTCATTTGGTTATTATCTTTTGTGTTAACTCTCAACCGTCAACCGTTAATCCTCTCCTGTTATGCGTTCCTATAGCTTAATTGCACCGGCAAAAATCAATCTCTATTTAGAAATTATTGGTAGTCGTCCTGACGGGTATCATGAGTTAGCGATGATACTGCAAAGTATAGATTTATCTGACCAAATTGATATCCATGCGGCCAGCACTGAAAATATCCGCGTTTATTGTGATCATCCCCAAGTTCCCACAGATAAAACTAATTTAGTTTATAGGGCAGCCGCATTAATGGCGGAAAAATTTCCCGATGCTTATAGTAATTTTGGTGGGGTGGATATTGCTGTTAAAAAACATATTCCTGTGGCTGCTGGTTTGGCTGGAGGTTCAACAAATGCGGCCGCAGTATTAGTAGGTATAGATCTACTTTGGGATTTAGGATTAACTGAATCAGAATTGGCAGAATTAGGCGCTATTCTAGGTTCAGATGTGCCATTTTGTATTGGTGGGGGAACAGCGATCGCTACTGGCAGAGGTGAACAACTTTCACCCCTACAAAGTTTAGATAATTTACATCTAGTATTAGCTAAATATCGTAGTTTGGAGGTTTCTACACCTTGGGCTTATAAAACCTATCGCCAACAATTTGGGATTCACTACATTCAAGATTCAGAAGGTTTAGCGGCTCGTGCTAGTGCTTTTCATTCTGAAGCGATGGTGAAAGCCATCTTAAATAAGGATACCACAAAAATAGTTCAAGAATTACATAATGATTTAGAAAAAGTTGTTTTACCAGCCTATCCCCAAGTTTTGCAATTGCGGGAATTATTTGCCGATCAGGCTGAGGTTTTGGGTACAATGATGTCAGGTTCAGGTCCTGCGGTTTTTGCCATTGTTGAATCTCCCGCCCAAGGAGAAATTGTCAAGGACCGCATACGAGCAGCCATTTCTGATGAGGATTTAGAATTGTTTGTTACCCGAACAATTAAACATGGAATTAAAATCGCCTAATTAACACTGTTATGAATCAACCACAACACACACCAGGACCAGATAGTTCAACTCAGGTAGAAATCACTCCTTTACGTTGTGTAACTGGGTCTATTATATCGGGAGGATTTTCCTTTGCTGCCTATTCTTTAATGATAGCGATCGCTACGACTTTTGCCAATAAACCTACTCATTCTGATAATCAAACTGTAATTAATATTGCTGCTGCTGTGCGAACTTTAGTAGTAGGTATAGTAGCCTTGGGTGCGGGGATATTCGGTTTGGTCGCCCTAGGTTTATTCGCCCTATCCATACAATTATTTATCCAAAAATTAACTACTTCCAAAACTAATTAAGATCTGGCGCTTTCCTGTCTTCAATTTCTCCCCGCACCCCCAGATATAGCTGATTCTGGAATATTTTTGAGAAGTGGCAACTTGATATGTTTTGCATCTGGGTTTAATTGATGTTTTTTACGCCAATTTGCTGGTGATAACCCATGATGTTGGCGAAACTGGCGGGAGAAATGACAAGAATTTTGATAACCAAGACTGCCAGCAATTTCTTCAACTGTCTGATTAGTATTTTCTAATAAAGATCGGGCAGCAATCATTCTTCGTTTCACAATCCAAACATTGATTGGTTTACCTGTTTGTTTAGCCACTTGGTTAGTTAAATATGCTTGAGAATAACCTACCTCTCCAGCTACATCAGATAAGGTAATTCCTTTGTGATAATTAGCTTCTATATAATCAAAAATCTTTTGTAAATGGGGAAGATTAGGAAAAATTGACTGAGAATTTATGGATGTAGTGGGTGATTCTGTTAATAATCCTGGATGGGAATTGGTAGTATACCAATATCTTAATAGGGCTTGTTTTTCTAATCGGATAGCGATCGCTCGCAGCAACTCATCCCTCTGCACAGGCTTAGTTAAATAATCATCTGCTCCCCATTCCATGGCTTTCCGCCAGGATGTTTTACTATTAATATTTGTCAGAAAAATAAACGGGATAATTGCTGTTAAGGGGTCTTCTCGTAACTCACTTAATACAGTATAACCATCCATTTCTGGCATTACTAAATCGGAAATTACCAAATCAGGTAGAAATTTTTTGGTTAATTCCACACCCATCAGACCATTTTCTGCACCTATAGCCGAATACCCTTTAGACTCAAGAGCATATAAAACAAAATTGCGACTTGTATCGTCATGATCAATGACAATTATTGTTCTTGATATTGGGTACATAATTAATTTTAAGTTTGAATGTATCTGCATTCTATCAACACAGCTCCAGGAATTTTAATTTAGTTGCATCAGCCAAAGAATTTCGTTTTATGATTATTCAGTCCCATAAATCTCTGCCCCTGTAACCCCCAAGTTTGGGGGTAAGAGACTTTAAAATTCTTATGACCCACAATAAAACGAAAGTAGGGGTAATTCACAAATTACCCCTACAGAGGAATAAGGGTTTCAGCTACATCTTGGATAAGTTCTACAACTATCAAGAATTATGAAGGTGTCAATCCATATTCTTGAGATGTTTATGATTTCTGATAAATCGCTACATTATCCATTATTTAGCTGATATTACCAGATTTTATCTTCTTTGCATTGAACAACGGAACAAAACACGAGATCATCCGTCTCTAGGAGTAGATTTTTAGCTTGAATTACCCCTGAATAATTTGACATCGATCCTGGGCAAGAGAAAAAGTTAAAAAAATCTAAATAAAATTCATGATAATAATAATGATAATTGTAACCATAGATTATTGCTTACAAGAACATCAGTATGCTATTACTATAAAAATAAGATCAAAAAAATCATCAAGTTGATCAAAAAATAGTTCATGTATTCGGATAGTAATTTTAGGTAGTCTTAAAAAAGACAGCCAGTTGGATGAATAAATAATCAAACTTAGAAAACATTCTTGAAGCTGTCAATTGATTATCTGTAACAAACGGGAGTGCAACTTATGAATCAAAATATTAGTGGATATAATCCAGCCATCAACAAAAAAATCAAAACTGAACAAGTAGAACAAATCATCAAAGCAATTATAGTGGGTAAATATTCTTGGGCTTGTGTTTTAGTTTTACAATTTGCTGGTTACAATCCTATGGACTATATACCCTATCGTACTTATATCAGATTACTGAAAACCAATTGCTTACTCGTAAATTCTCAACAAAATGCGAGTATTCAGCTATAGCAATCGTTCATCCCTATGTCTCCGACTTCTTGTGATCAATTTATAATTTATGGACACAGTTAATCAAAGAAGTCGGGGATATTATCATCCGGTTTTTTTAAACAAAACATTTGTTGTCAATCACTCAATACTCCTAAATCCCATCAAAATAGTTAAATTTCTGGATATGTTTAACTTTTTTTGATTCAAGAAAAAGGCAAGGTAAAGTCACAGACCAAATTCATCACTACTATATGGATTTTATGATCTATCCAGTTACAATTTATAATCAACAAGTGACTGTAACACTTCAGGAAATTATATGGCATAAAAAGCTAGAAGTGGCAAAGATGCAACAAGATATGACCTGGGCTTCTTTACAACGTCAATTAAGTTCTGCTCCCACAGTGAGAGACTTTTACACAGCCTTACAACAGAGTATTTATAAGCCTAGCTTAATTGGAGAAATTAAAAAATCATCTCCTTACCATGATTTAATTAGACCAGATTTTGAGCCAGTTACTATTGCCCAAGCCTATAAAAGAGGGGGCGCATCTTGTTTATCTGTGGTTACTGATAAAAAGTTTTTTCAAGGAGGTTTTGATCATCTGCGGGCGATTAGATATCGAGTGGCAATACCCCTACTTTGCAGAGATTTTATTATTGATCCCTGCCAAATTTATTTAGCTCGTTCAGCGGGTGCAGATGCAGTATTATTAACTGCTGCTATTCTTACAGATAAGGAATTAAAAAACTTTTTACGAGTTATTTATTACCTGGGGATGAATGCTATTATTCAAGTCAATAATTTACATGATTTGGATAGAGTTCTAGAATTAGAAGATATTCGGATAATTTCTATTAACAACCAGAGTTACAGTGATTTTAGCAAGAATATTCACATTACTCAGCAACTAATGGAGGATAGGCGATCGCAACTCCAAAAGTTAGGCATTTTAGTTATTAGCGAATCAGGAATAGAAACTCCAGAAGATTTATATTTTGTAGCTGAAGCTGGTGTCCAAACGGTGATTATGGGAGAATCTTTACTTAAAGAAAATGATTTGGAATTAGCTGTAAAAAATCTCCTACAATCTAAATTTCCCATTCATCATTAGACATTTTGGATATACAATATCCCCGACTTTTTAGAGAAGTTGGGGATTTGATTTTTAGAAATTGGTATTAAATATCTGCTAACAAAGGTTGCCACCAATCACGATGATTGAGATACCATTTTACAGTTAAACGTAAACCTTCAGTAATTGTTACAGATGGAGTCCAACCCAATTCTGTTTTTAGCTTATTAGCATTGATGGCATATCTTCGATCATGTCCAGGTCTATCCTTAACAAAAGTAATTAAATTTTCCGATGGATATACTGGTAAATCTGGGACTAACTCATTCATAATTTGACACAAATTTTGGACAAGACTAATATTTTCAACTTCGTTATTGCCACCAATATTATAATTTTCTCCTGGTTTACCATAATGAATGACGACATCTAAAGCGCGACAATGATCACCTACATATAACCAATCCCTGACATTTTTACCATCTCCATAAACGGGTAATTTTTTACCAGTTAAAATGTTAATACAGATGAGGGGAATTAGTTTTTCGGGGAATTGAAAAGCACCATAATTATTAGAGCAGTTGGTGATAATTGTTGGTAATTTATAGGTATGATAATAAGCGCGAACTAAATGATCACTGCCGGCTTTTGATGCTGAATAGGGACTATTAGGACTGTAGGGTGTAGTTTCTGAAAATGCTGGATCATCTGCTGTGAGACTACCATAAACTTCATCGGTAGAAACATGAAGAAAGAGATAATTATCAGGTTGGGATTTTGCTTCCCAATGTTGACGAAAAGCTTCCAATAGAGTAAAAGTTCCTACAACATTAGTTTGTACAAATGCAGCAGGACTGGTAATAGAACGATCAACGTGAGATTCTGCCGCAAAATGGGCTATGGTATCTATATTTTCTGTTAAAATTATTTCATCTACCAAAGAGCGATCGCCTATGTCCCCCTGAATAAATCGGAAATTCTCTTTTCCTGATACGGAGGCTAAATTCTGAATATTTCCTGCATAGGTGAGAGCATCCAATACCACTAATCTATCATGGGGATAAGCTTGACACCAATGATGAACAAAATTAGATCCAATGAACCCCGCACCCCCGGTCACTAATAATCTTCTACCCATGAGATTCCCTATTTATTCGGTAAATATTTCTTTTTAATTTTAGCAAAGATTCTCTGTAGAAATAATTTTGTTAACCGTATTTTTGTTAAATTGGTAATTTTGGACGAGTAATTATTTTTATGATCAAAGAACTGATTAATTTCTGTTAAAATTACTCTCAATCGTTGGATAATATTCTCAGTTCTATATTCTGCTAACACAGTTTCTGATAAAGTTAGTTGGGTTGGCGATGTTAAAACTTTTAAAATCCTATCTACATCATATTCTAGAGCATAAACCGCAATTTTATAACAATTAAAACTCGGATCTAAATAATCAGATAATCCCCCATTGACACTAGAAAAAACTTGACAACCACAAGCTAAAGCTTCCATGGGTTGTAAACCAAATCCTTCGCTAACTCCTTGTAATTGCCAATATTCGGCAGAGTCATAAAGGTAAATTTTAGCACGATTAAATAAAGCGGGTAAATCTTCTACATAACTATCAATAACTAACACATTACATTTTTTTTCTAAAGCTGGAATTAATGATTTAATTAAATATTCTGAAGATTTTCGCATTTGCACCAGAACATCAATATCTCGATTTTGATGTAAATTTGTAAAGCCGTCACTAATTTGATTTGGTAAATAGTAAATCAGAGAATTTGGTGATTTTTGACCCCAATAACCTAGGGTATTTTTGCTAACTGTAATAATAGGAATATTGGATGGTAAATTAATTTTATAACCTGCACTGTGGGCATGATAAATTACATGATATTTTTGTAATTTAACTGCTAACTGACCAACATGAAAACCCCAACTAATTACAAAAATTACATGATCTAAATTTTGCTCTTGTAATAAATCATCTAAAAATAATTTACTAGATTCCTTTTGGCGATAAGTAACTACTTCAGCTTCACAAATTTGTTGAGCTAAACCTAATGTTTTCAACTCTGCCCATAGACCACCACAAGCGAATTTACCACCCGTCCCTGGAACTAAAAAATAAAGCTTTCTCATAATACTAAATATCTAAATTTAACCTTTATAAATTAAGAGTGTAGAGGTACAGGTAAAGAATTGTCTGCTCTTGTTTAATTTTGTGATAATTCAGGGAGCAGGAAACAGGGAAGATAAAATAAAAATATTCTTCATGGTGACAGCAAAGGGTGGCGTTAGCTATACTCCTGAGATCCTGAACTCCTGAATTTTTAGCTACGTACTTATTTCACGCCCAATAATTCTACATCAAAAATTAAAGTAGAGTAGGGGGGGATGACACCACCAGCGCCACGGGCACCATAACCTAATTCTGAGGGGATGATTAGTTTACGACGGCCACCTACTTTCATAATGCTTAGTCCTTCGTCCCAACCTTTAATTACTTGTCCGACACCGATTTTAAACTGAAAGGGTTGACCGCGATCTCGTGAACTATCAAATTTAGTACCATCTTCTAAAGTGCCGGTGTAATGAACCACAACGGTTTGTCCAGATTTGGGAGTTTCACCTGTTCCCTCTTGTATTTCCTCATATTTTAATCCAGAGGGGGTAGTGACAACATTGGTTTCAGACATTGTATTGCTCGCTATTAGAGTATTGTTTTCTTGAATTATGGTAGTAGTTGTTTGGGTGAATTGGGTAGCTGGGGCAGTATCTTGTTTACTGCCAACTTGGGCAAATACTAAAACACCAACACAGACCAGCATTAAGACTACGCTGAGGAAAATTCCTTTCAAAATTAGCCCTCTTAAGTTTCAATTATTGGTAATTAGATTACCAACAGAACACAGATTAGTGTAAATCACAAATGTGATTTTAGCGCCAAAGCTTGTTTTCTAAATCCCGCACTTGACGTTCTAAACGGTCAATTCTGCCTCGTAATTCGTCTACTTCTGACTGACGAGCGACTCCTAGATCTTGCATCATGTTTCGCATTTGTCGCTGCATTTGCTCATCCCAATTGCCTTGTTCGGATTGCAACTGATGGACAAGATCATCCATGACGGCCTTAGCTTGCTCAGGATTGAGTTTACCGTCTTTTACCAGTTCTTCGCTAACTTCCTTGAGTTTATCTGCAACTAAAGAAGTTGTTCCAATACCCAACATCATTAGCTGTTGTAACCAGTTGTTGTTATTCATACTCCCTTCCTCTGACTTGTGGCTGACAAAAAGCTTAGTAATTCTAGCCTACATATTTATTTGTTCGTTGTCAGTTGTTGATTGTCAGGTGTTGGTTGTCAGGTGTTGATTGTTCGTAGGAATAATCTGCACCCGTGATCCTCTACCTCGCTATACCTCTATCCATCCGTGCATGGGTGCGATCGCTTTGGTAACTAACTCGATCATTTCTGGGGGTGCTCCGGAAAGCATAATACTAGGATAAACGGCTGTTCCCCATTGGGGATGAACTAAGACGTGACATTTATTTTGAATAGCAGGATATTTAAGTAAGGCTTGGACTACTGCGGTATCATCGTGGGGAACTAAACCGAAATGAGATAGTAATGGATAGCCGGTGCGGGGATCTATGAGGTCAGTTAAGTAGCCGCGATCGCGCAAATTAAAGGCAACATCGCAACCAAAGCGCATAAATTTCTCTCTCAGCTTCTCCTTTTCTATTTCGGTTTCTGCTGTCATTTCTTCTAAAGGATATCGTGATTGCTGCAATACAACTACTACCCATAAAAATTGTTGCTGTTTCCAATCTGGTAATATCTGTTCGCAGTTGGCACAGATATATGGACTTGGGGTATGAATGGAAATTTCTATAGCTTGTCCTGTTTTGCCAACTAAATGAATCGGACAGCTAGGCTCAGAAACACAAACTTGGGGATAATACACTACATTAATTAGGGTTATGAAAGTTTTTAATTTTATCTTTGATCAAAATCATAACTCTTGTATAGCCATCTAGTTTAATTCCTCAATTTATTTATGTACGCAACCATCATCTCCAAGACATTTTTGAGAATCCCATTAAGGTGAGCATACCTTGGACTGCTGTTGAAGGTTTGTTTTTAGCGTTGGAAGCGGAAATCACAGAAGGTTCTGGTTCAAGAGTCAGAATCGCTCTGAATGAAGTTAGATCAGTTTTTTACAGACCACATCCTGAAAAAGAAGTGGATAAAGGTGCTGTGAAATCCATAGGACGTTTTTTAATAGAAGCGGGGATCAATAGTGATGAAATATAAAGGTTATGAATCAGTGGTAGAATTTGACGATGAAGCAAAGATTTTTCATGGTGAAATTATTAATATTAGAGATGTAATTACATTTCAAGGTGGTAGTGTAGAGGAATTAAAACAAGCATTTCAAGATTCAGTAGATGATTATTTAGAATAGTCCAGTAGTTTAGTAATAGGAAATTTCAGACTAACTTCACACCCTGGAATTTTATTTGGTAATTTCTAAATTCCAACCTAAAGCTGTGGCTACTTGTCCAGCTAATTCTAAGGAATCAAATGGTTTAGCGATCGCACTTTTTATTCCCAACGCAGCATAACGACGACGATCTGCAACTTGGATTTTTGCAGTTAATAAAATCACAGGAATTTCTTTAGTCATAGGATTAGCTTGTAAATTTTCAAAAGTAGCTAATCCATCCATATCTGGCATCATCACATCTAGTAAAATAGCATCTGGTTGATAATTTTCTGCTTGGACAATTCCCTCTTGACCAGAACTAGCAGTAATAACTTCCCAACCTGCAACAATTTCTAAACAAATCTTTGCTACTTCTTGAATATATTCTTCATTATCAACTACTAAAATTCGCCTCTTTGTCATGTTTATCACCCAAATTTGATCATAATAATATAGCAAGTGAGAGCAGGTAGAAGAGGAAAAACTGTTATTACCTATTACCTACTTATGAGTCATTCTTTGTAATAAATCCATTACCCGTTGTTCAAACTCATTAGTTGTCACTCTTCCTTTAGTTAAAAATTCCGTATGTCCTAATTTTAGACGATGACGCTCTGAATTATCTAAATCCTTAGCTGAATAAACAACTACAGGAATATTATAAAGTTGATTATGTTGTTTTAACCAATCTACCACTGTAAAACCATCACTTTCTGGCAAAATTAAATCGAGAATAATTAAATCGGGATTAACTTTTTGACTAAGTTGAATAGCTTCCTTACCAGTTTTAGCAATAAAGGTTTCAATGTCGTGTCTTTCTAGGACAGTTGCTAATAAATCTGCCAGATCATGATCGTCTTCAACAATTAGAACTTTAACTCTTCTAGCGGATGGGGATACTACTTTTCTTAAAGAATCTAATAGAGATTTTTCTTCTACTGGTTTATTTAACCAATCCACAAAATCAGGATGAAGATTGTTATTGTGATCTTGCTTATAAACACTACAAATAACAATTGGTATATCTTGAGTATCTGGACGCTCTTTTAATAATGTCATTGTTTCCCAACCATTCATTTCTGGCATTAATAAATCTAGGACAATCACATCTGGATGTTCATGAATTGCTGTGGCGATCGCTTGCTTACCTGTAGCAACGGTTATTACACGATATCCTCCTTGTTTTAGTAATTTTCCTAACTCATTTCTAATTACTGCATCATCATCACAAACTAAAACTAGGGGATTATTTTCAGGAATAATCATTGATTGATCAGGATCTACATTGACCAATTCTGTACTTGAGATATCCGTGATAATTGGTAAAGTAAAATAGAAATTACTCCCTTTACCTAACTCACTTTCCACCCAAATAGATCCATCATGTTGTAAAACAATACTTTTGCAAATTGCCAAACCTAAACCCGTACCGTCATGATTACGTGAATCGGAAGAATCCACCTGTTGAAAACGCTCAAAAATACTATCTAATTTATTTGCAGGGATTCCTCTTCCCCTATCTTTAACATTTAATAAAACCTCATGATTTTTGTTTTCAGTTATCACCGATATTGTAGAACCACTAAGAGAAAATTTAATCGCATTACTCAATAAATTAGTTATTACCTGCACAATTCGATCAGGATCCGCCCATAATTTAACAGATAAACTAGAAATGGATAAATTTACATTTGCCTTATCTGCTAAAGGCTGAATTATACTCAATGCTGAATTAATTAAATCCTCCAAATTGCAGATTTCCCTTTCCATTTTTACCTTACCGGACTCAATTCGCTCAATGTCGAGAATATCGTTAATTAGTCTAACCAAACGCTCCGTACTATCTGTAGCAATTTGTAACAGACGTTTACCCTGTTCCGAGTCTGTAGGTAATAACCCACTCGTCAACATTCCCAAAGAACCGTGAATAGAAGTCAAAGGAGTTCGCAGTTCATGACTGACAACAGAGACAAATTCATCTTTCATCCGCTCAATCTGGCGACGTTCAGTGATATCTCTGAGAATAACAGTATAAATATGCTCTCCTCCTATGTCTAATTTAGAAATGGAGGCCTCCCCAGGAAACTCTGTACCATCTTTTTTACGACCAAATATTTCTTGTCTTTCCCCCATCCGTCGAGCTAAATTAGGAGTCTGACTAAAATCACTTACATGACGAGAATGAACATCAACAAATCGTTGAGGAAGTAATATATCTAAAGGTTTACCTAACACTTCTCCAGCAGAATAACCAAATATCTTTTCTGCACCTTGATTAAATAAAGAAATTTCCTGACGACTATCAACAGAAATAATAGCATCATCAGCAATACTTAAAATTCCCTCAAATCGAGTTTGAGAAATTCGCAAAGCTTCCTGAGTTCGTTTCCGTTCATCTAGTTCATTTTGTAATTTGTGATTAACACTAATTAATTCTGCCGTCCGTTCTGCAACTCGTAATTCTAATTCACTATTTTTTTTATGATGAGTTTGTTCAATTCTTTGTCTGAACTTGATCCGCTCTAAACGATTAATAATTCTGGTAACTAATTCTACACTAATAATCGGTTTGCTCACAAAATCATCAGCGCCGGCACTAAATACCTGATTAACCATTTCTGCATCATTATGCACAGTTAAAAATAAAATAGGTAATTCACTTTCTTGATGATTATTTCTGATATCCTGACATAATTCAATCCCATTAATATAAGGCATTTCGATATCTAAGACTAGCATATCTGGCTTTTGAGTTTGCCAGACAGACCAAAATTGTCGGGGATCATTAAGAGGAATAATTTTCAGTCCCCAGGGTGTTAGTAATATTTGTAATAATTCTAAAACTTGAGGATCATCATCAATAACTAATATTTTAGCTTCAGCATAGGATCTTTTATCTACTAATTCTCTAACAGTTGACAAGATATCATCTACGGAGTTAGGGTTTGGCAGTGATTTGTACTTATTATTTCTTTTGAGTTGTAAACTTTTATAGATATCAAGATTATCATTCAAAATCAATATGGGAATAGCGGGGTATAACTTGTCAATTGATACTAACAATTCCTCAGTATCTTTTAAGTGCTGATGAATACTGATATCAATTACGATTACTTGAGGATATTGCGGATTAACTTGGTATTTTACCGCATTTAATTCTGGGACAATTAATAATTTTAGTCCAAAATTATCAGCTTGTTTTTGTAACTTTTCACAGAGAATATCATTGTTGATAATTCCTAAAATTAGTGGCCGTGAATCACTAATAATTCCTGGTTTTTTTTCCTGATTTTTACCTTCAATTTCTTGGCGTAGTAAGGCGACTAAATTTTTTAGTTTGGTGATTTCCTTGATTGTTAAATGTTTATTTCCTTTCAGTAATTTCTCAATCTTTTTAGCTACCTCAGAACCAAAACTTAACCCAAAAGTTCCTAATGATCCCGCCAAAGTATGAGATTCTTGATAGGCTTGCCGTATTAGTTCTGGATTTTCCAAAGCTTGTTCTATAATAGAGACCTGTTGATATACTCGCCCCCGATATTTTTCCCAAATGTTGGCGATGGTGAAGAGAGTTTGAGACTTGGGAGTTTTTTCCCCCTCCTCTTCTTGAGACTTGAGACGATAACCAATTCCATAAACAGTTTCTATTAAATCACTAGCAGCACCCACATTCCTGAGTTTCATTCGTAGACCTTTAATATGGGTACGAACAGCTTCTTCTCCTGGTGTATCTTCATAGGACCACAAATGTTCTAAAATCATGCCACAACTAAATACTCGCCGATAATTCCGCATGAATAACTCTAAAATTCCATATTCCTTGGGGGTCAGCAGGACTATATTATTGTTATATGTAACTTCACAGCTACTAGGGTCTAACTTTAAATTTCCCCATGTTAATATAGGTTGTGAAATGCTGTTTCCTCGGCGCAATAATGCTCTAACTCTGGCAACTAACTCCTCTGAATCAAAGGGTTTAACTACATAGTCATCCGCACCTGCATCTAAACCTGTAGCTTTTTCATGACTACTATCACACCCGGTTAGTAATAGAATTGGTACTTGTTTACCACTAGAACGGATTTTTCGGCATAAACTAATACCATCTAGTTTTGGTAATATTACATCCAACAGAATTAAATCATAGTCGTAAGTTTCGATTAAATCCCAAGCTGTATAACCATCATTTGCCACTTCTACCGCATAATTTTTGTCAGTTAAAATAGCAGTTAGGGCATAGGCATTTAACTCATCATCCTCTACCACTAAAATTTTCATTGTTAAAGTTTTCCTGATGTAATAGGTTTAAAGGTTGATTAAAAGACAATAATAGTTTAATAAATCGAGAAGTTACCGAGTCAGAATTTTGGATAAGATTCCAGATTATCAAATTTAAGTGAGTAGGTGGGCTTGAAAACTGTCCTTATGGCAAGGTAAGAGGACCGGGAATGGTTAAGAGGACCGGCAAGAGTGAAGAGGTTTTCAGAGATTTTACTTTTCTTCATACATTTTGGTTATCTCACGTCCACTTACTTATTATAGCGATCGCCCATACCCATACTCCCAACTTCTGACACAAATTTATCATTTATGGGCTAAAGCCACTGAGCTTGACGCTTACCGAATATTTCTGTAGGTTTCTAATGAACCATCAGTTATCCTGTTCTTATTCATCAGGATATTAAATCACGGGATCGCTTGCATAATTGTTCACAATTTGTTACAAAAGTACAAATAACTTCCAGAGACTAAAACGTAATGTTCGGCGGACTTACTGGTTTAACAGACACCAAAAGCACCGATTGGGGAGAGCGAATGCTCAACACAGTCGCCAGCCAAACGATTCGCCACTTGTTTAGCAAGAGCGAGTCAGTAGAAGTCTTTGTGCGCTGCTACCCCTCCAGTAAACTGTTGCAAGGCAGCATTGATAGCTTTCAAATGAAAGGTCGTGGCTTAGTAATTCGTAAAGACTTCGCAGTTGAGGAAATGTCCTTTGAAACTGATGCAGTAGCTATTGACTTCGGCTCAGTATTAAGTGGCAAACTTACCCTCAAACAACCCACCCAAGCTGTAGCACAGGTGATTTTATCGGAAGTGGGTATTAATCGTGCCTTTGAAGCAGAACTGGTGAAAAAGCGGTTACTAAACCTTTCCGAACCCAGTTTGCTGGCAATATCTGGTGGTGAACCAGTGTCTTTCACTGAAGTTAATATCAAACTATTACCTGAAAATCGTTTGCATTTAGTAGCTAAAGCTGATTTAAACAATGATGAACTTATACCCCTAAGTATGACTATTGGTATTGGCATTGAAAGAAGAAGGCGGGTATCTTTCAAAGAACCTAAGCTTGAACTTGAGGAAGTTCCAGAAGCACAAAGAGAAATTTCCCAAACTTTAAGTTTAGCCTTGGTAGAAATTCTGGATAATATGGTGGATTTAGATCGCTTTGATTTAGATGGGGTCAAAATGCGACTAAATCGTTTAGAAACAGAGGGTGAAAGATTAATTTTTAGCGGTTATGCAGAAATAGAACGTATTCCTCAGAGTTCTTAAAATTAAAATAAGATGAAACTAACGCCGCCTAGCTAACTCTGGGCGGCAATTTAATTTTTATGTAGTCAGTGGTCAGTGGTCAGTTGTTAGTTGTTAGTTGTTAGTTGTTAGTTGTTAGTTGTTGGTTGTTAGTTGTTGGTTGTTAGTTGTTGGTTGTTAGTTGTTGGTTGTTAGTTGTTGGTTGTTAGTTGTTGGTTGTTAGTTGTTGGTTGTTAGTTGTTGGTTGTTAGTTGTTGGTTGTTGGTTGTCAACTGTCAACAATTGCCTATCTTCCCACACCTATATACTGAAATCCGGCTTTGATTAAGGTTTGGGGATCAAGGAAGTTACGGCCATCTATCATCACGGCGTGACTCATGAGTTTGGCCATTTTGCCATAGTTTAAGGTGCTGAACTGTTGCCATTCGGTGACGAGTACCAGTGCATCACAACTATCGGCGAGTCTTTCTGCATCAGTTTCTACTAATACACCGGACAGACCATGACGCATCCCAGTTTGGGAAATAATGGGATCATAGGCTTTGACTTTAGCACCCAGGCGGTTAAGTTGTTCAATTAATACAAGTGCGGGTGCGTCTCGCAAGTCGTCGGTATCTGGTTTAAAGGTTAAACCCAGTAGTCCGACTGTTTTACCTTTGAGGATTTTTAGGGCCTGTTGGAGTTTTTCTAGGGCGATTAAACGTTGGCGTTCATTGACGCTGACAGCAGCTTTCATCAGTTGTGCTTCATAACCATAATCATCTGCGGTGTGAATCAGGGCAGAAACGTCTTTAGGGAAGCATGAACCACCCCAACCAATGCCAGCTTGTAGGAACTTGTTGCCAATGCGGGAATCTAAACCAATACCTTTTGCTACTTGGGTAACATCAGCACCAACGCGATCGCATATATTAGCGACTTCGTTAATAAAACTAATCTTGGTAGCTAAAAAGGCATTGGCGGCATATTTGATCATTTCCGCAGAACTTAAATCTGTCACCAACACTGGTACATTAGGCAAGGATTTATCAACCGCATATTTGTGTTCGATAATGGGCGCGTAGAGTTCTTTCATCATGCCGATGGCTTGTTCACTATTGCCACCTAAGACGATGCGATCAGGGTTAAAGGTATCATACACGGCTGAACCTTCCCGTAAAAACTCTGGATTACTGACTATATCAAATTGGGTAGCCAGTTCCGATAATTGATATTTGGTATCCGTGTCATCTCTATCTAAGCTTTTTTGACGCTCGGCAATACCATCTAACACAATCATTTTTACCCAGTCCCCCGAACCAATGGGAACGGTAGATTTATTGACAATCACTTTATAACCACCATTAAGATTTTCCCCAATTCCTCGGGCTACGGCTTCTACATATCGGGTATCGCTTTCACCGTTGGGTAAGGGGGGAGTACCGACGGCAATAAATAAAATTTCCCCATGGGCAACACCAGCAGCCAAATCACTAGAAAATTGAATATTGCCACTGCTAATGACAGACTGCATAATTTCTGGGAGTCCTGGTTCAAAAATGGGCGATTGCCCAGACTTCATTAATTTTACTTTGTCTTCGTTGTTATCTATGCAAATTACATTATGGCCGATGTGAGCTAAACAAGCACCTGTCACTAAACCAACATAGCCAGTACCAATTACGCAAACACGCATTTTTTCAATCCTTATTTTTTTAAACTTGTTAATTTTTAGTTGTTAACTGTCCGTTATTCAACTACTTAGTAAGGATAAACACCTTCATTTTAGTCGTTGCCGGAAATCTTCGATCATTATTTTTAACCCATCTTGCAGAGGAATGGTAGGTTGCCAATTTAACAAAGTCTTGGCTTTAGTGATATCTGGTCGGCGGCGGCGAGGGTCGTCGGCTGGTAAGGGTTCAAATTTAATTTTTGCATCTGGGTCAATCAGGGTTTGTACTGCCTGGGCTAGTTCTAAAATGGTATATTCATCAGGATTACCGAGATTTATTGGGCCTGTATGTTGTCCATTCATCAATCGTATTAATCCTTCTACTAGGTCTGCAACATAGCAGAAGCTGCGTGTTTGTTGACCTTCTCCATAAACGGTTAGGGGAATACCTTGTAATGCTTGGGCGACAAAATTACTGACTACGCGACCATCATTTTCTAGCATTCTTGGCCCATAGGTATTGAATATTCTGGCGACTCTAATTTGAACGTTATTTTCTCTGTAATAATCAAATGCTAAGGTTTCGGCAATTCTTTTACCTTCGTCATAACATGACCGGATACCAATAGGATTAACGCTACCTCGATATTCTTCAACTTGGGGATGAACTTCTGGATCTCCATAAACTTCACTGGTAGACGCTAATAAAAATCTAGCTTTCACTCGTTTGGCTAAACCTAACATATTAAGTGTGCCAATAACGTTAGTTTTGACTGTTTTAATCGGGTTATACTGGTAATGGACTGGGGAAGCAGGACAAGCTAAATGATAAATTTGATCTACTTCTAAGCGGATAGGTTCGGTGATATCGTGACGAATCAATTCAAAGTTAGGATTATCTAACCATTGGAGGAGATTGTGTTTATTACCTGTATAGAAATTATCGAGGCAGATGACTTCATGATCTTCCTTCATTAACCTATCAATGAGATGAGAACCGATAAATCCAGCACCACCTGTCACTAAAATCCTCATATTTTTCCTTTTATTTGAAAGTTTGTGTCGGTTTATAACTATTCTGTCAGCATTCCTAGTAACTGTGCTTCACTCAATTGATTAATGCCCAGAGATAATGCTTTTTCCAGCTTAGAACCTGCATCTGCACCAACGACTAGAAAATCTGTTTTTTTACTGACAGAATCAGTAACTTTACCACCTGCCTTTTGAATTAAGGTTTTGGCTTCATCCCGTTTTAAGGTGGGTAATGTTCCAGTGACAACAAAGGTTTTACCGGCAAATTTTGGATTGATTTGGTCTGTGTTGGTTTCCGGGGCGTTTGCTAGTTGTAACCCTATGGTTTGCAGTCGGGAAATGAGGGTTTGATTGGCTGGAGTTCGCAACCACTGGTAAACTGATTGGGCAATTTCTGCACCGATGCCATAAACGCCTTCAATATCTGATTGTCTGGCGGTGGTTAGTTCTTCTACGGTGGTAAACTTTTCTGTAAGTAATTGGGCATTGACGCTACCAACGTGACGAATACCTAAACCATATAATACTCTAGCCCAAGGTTGGGTTTTGGATTGGGCGATCGCATTGACTAATTTTTCGGCTGATTTCTCACCCATCCGTTCTAATATACATAGTTTTTCTGTTGTTAATTGATATAAATCAGCTACGGAATGTACTAATCCTTTATCTACTAGTTGATGTACTAACCTTTCCCCCACACCTTTAATATCCAACGCATCACGACTCACCCAATGTTCTATTTCTCCTTTGAGAATAGCTGCACAGGAAGCATTTACACATCTAGTAACTGCTTCTCCGGTTTCTCTCACCACCTGTTGACCACAAACGGGACAATGGGAAGGCATGATAAAGGGTTGGGTACTGGGGGGACGGAGTTCTTTAATTACCCGGACGACTTCAGGAATAATTTCCCCAGCTTTACGGACGATGACCGTATCACCAATGCGGATGTCTAATTGTTCGATGCGATCGCTATTGTGCAAGGTAGCTCGGGAAACGGTAGTTCCCGCTAATTGTACGGGTAGCATTTCCGCCAGAGGAGTTAATGCGCCAGTTCTGCCTACATTAACTATAATTTTTTTTACACGGGTTGGGGCTTCTGCGGCTGGATATTTGAGTGCGATCGCCCATCGAGGAAATTTCTGTGTAAACCCTAATTGTTCTTGCAATTTAAAGGTATTTAATTTAACTACAACTCCATCCGTCATATAGGGAGAATTTAGCCGTTCTGTATCCCAATATTGGTAATATTTGGCAACTTCAACGATAGAATGGCAGAGTTTATGATTGGTATCAACTCGAAAACCTAACCTTTGCAATAATTCCAAGGCTTCCCATTGGGTATTAGCAATACTAGAATCGTCTAAACCCGTAATGTGCAAAGTATAGGCAAAGAAGTCCAACTGACGCTGTGCCACAATGCGAGAGTCTAATTGTCTGAGTGTACCCGCCACAGCATTACGAGGATTAGCAAATATTTGTTCACCTGCTTTCTGTCTTCTTTCATTTATCTCCTTAAATACCTGTAAAGGTAAAAATACCTCTCCCCGTACTTCCACCTTGACAATATTTTCTAAGCCGTCAAAATTCAAACGCAGAGGAATTGAGCGAATAGTTCGTACATTTTGAGTAATATCTTCACCCATCACCCCATCTCCTCTAGTTGCACCCCTTACTAAAACTCCATTTTCATAGGTTAAAGCTAAAGCAGCACCATCTATTTTCAACTCCGCCACATATTCTATTTCTCCGGTATCATACTGAGTTGGTAAGTGTCGCCGCCAACGTTGATCCCAACCTTGCAATTCTTCAATATTAAACGCATTTTCTAGACTGTAGAGGGGGATATTATGACGGACTGAGGTAAAATGGGTAGCAGGACGCTCTCCAACGCGCTGAGTTGGACTATCAAGAGTAATAAGTTGCGGATGTTTGGTTTCTAATTCTTGCAGTTCTCGATACAACCGATCATAAACTGTATCTTCCATGATTGGCGCGTCAAGAACATAATAAGCATAACCAGCCTTTTGTAACAATCGCCGCAATTCTTCTATACGTTTAGTTTCAGATGGAATCATCAGACTCATAAAAAAATATCTAGGTGACAATTTAAGTTGTACTGCATTTAATTTGTAATTCTGGCGGGTAAACTGGCGGGACTACAAGACTTATCTATTATATAAGAACATAGATACAAGCCAGGGAAAAATTAACCTCGTTTCCGCAGGTTTTTCCTCGGTGATGTTAATTAGGGATTACAGTATTCACATAAACTTGGGTCAGCAAATTGTTGACCATTGGGAAATAATTTTTGTTGCTGAAAACCGCATTTTTTACATTTATAAACTACTGCTAAAGTTAGTGAACTGGGGTAAGAACATATTTGACATGGTAAACCTGGTATTTTATCAGTGATAGTAAATCCTAATGTCAAACATTGGGGACATTGACTATTAATTTTTTGTACTAAATCTTGAGTAGCTATACCGATATTTTTCATCCGCGTAGGATTATGCAGCGCTCGCATATCTGTTTCTATATGTAATTTACCATGGAGTGAATTATTTAAACCAAATTTAACCGCATCGGCTAATTTTTGTTTGGTATTAATACCTTTAATTATTTCTATTTCCTGTTGATCATTTTTATCAAACCAAACAACTAAACCATGGTCAGGAAACCCGCTTCTGCTGGCAAATTCTTCCGCTTCTAATAAACTATTAATAACTTGATGATTAAAGTTAGTTTCCGTGGAAAATACTTCACCAATAATTTCTAAATCCAGTTCTTGATCTAAAAAAACAATAACTTCTCGATTAGCATAAATAAATGGAAAACTCGGATGAGGAGAAAAACTACCTTCACTAGCAATAGCAATGGTTTCTCCTGTCATTAATAATGCTTGTTTGGCTTTTAATTTTGCTGTAGCAATTTGCTTATCTGGACGTTTTATTTCTCTGGTAAAAGTTCCAAAAATATCACTATTAAAGTTTTCAGGAACTATGATATTAATTCCTAAACTTTCCTTTAGAATAGGTGCGATTACTTTTTCTTTGTGGTGCATTGTTGCTATCACAGCTACACGATTATGAAATAATTGCTTTATCATTGTAGTTAATACTCCCTGATCATTGAATAAATTATATACCCATTCCCATTTAATTGAGTATAAGCATTAATAACTGAACGCAGATGGACGCAGATAAACGCAGATAATTTTATACTTTACTAGACTGGTAAATGCTATAGCAATCCTAAATCAGTTATGAACAACAATATCCCCAACTTCTCAAAAGGAGTCGAGAATCTGACCCCTATAATGTATCCCTACGGGAAGCTACCCTAACAAAAATCAAATAGGAGTCCTATATGGTTTATTATATGTAATCAAGACCCAAAAACTACTTATCTATTAGTCACCAATGTCCAATATTGATTATGATATCGTGATCGTAGGTGATACTCTTGCTGGGTATCACGCTGCCTTAACAGCAACAAATTTTAAGGCGAAAGTAGCCTTAATTACTGAAGAAAATTCCTTTACCTACTCCCATATCAATTATCAACATATTCTCAATGAAATCAATCATATTCAAGATCAATATCAGAATTTAAGTAACTTTGGATCTTTGATCAGTAATATCAAATTATCCCAAAATATCACTTGGGAAAAAAGTATATTATATGCTAAAGCAATTAATAAAAACATCAATAGAATTAATTCTCTGGCTAATTTAGCATCTCAAGGAGTTGATATTATTATTGGTAAGGGACAATTTCAATCTCATCCTCAATTAAATTTTATAGTTAATCAAAGATGTTTATATAGTCGGACTTACTTACTTGCTAATGGTTCACGTCCTCTGATTCCCAATATTCCCGGATTAGATACTATTAAATATCTAACCTTGGCTAATATATGGTCATATTTAGAAACGACTCCCTTATCAGAAAATTGGGTGATTTTGGGCGGAGTTAACCAAAGTATTGAAATTGCCCAAGTTTTAGCTAAACTTGGTTCTCAAGTAACTTTGATAGCTAAACATCCGCAAATTTTATCCTATCTTGATGCCGAAATAGCTCAATTACTCATAGCACAATTAGAACTGGACGGGGTACGAGTTTTAAACCAAACAGAAGTTACTCAAGTTAGAATGATAGATAATAAAAAATGGCTACAGGTAGGAAATGAGGCTATTGAAACTGATGAAATTTTAATTGCTATTGGCCAACAACCTAATTTAGAATATCTAAATTTACCATCGGTTGGAGTGACATGGCATAAACATAACTTAGATATCAATAAAAAATTACAAACTACAAATCATCGTATTTATGCTTGTGGTGATGTAATTAACGGTTATGATTTACCTAATATTGGTAATTATGAAGCTAATATTGCCGTCAAGAATGCCCTATTCATTCCCATATATAAGGTTAATTATGATGCTGTACCTTGGGGTATAAATTGTCGGCCAATGATAGCTCAAGTCGGGTTAACAGAAACTCAAGCTAAGAAGCGATATTCTTCCCAGAAAATTTTAGTTTTAAAAAAGTATTTTAAAACCACCACTTCTGCCCAAATTCGAGGCGAAATAACTGGTATTTGTAAAATAATTGTCTTAGAAAATGGGCAAATTTTAGGCAGTGCTATTTTAGGCCAAGCAGCAACAGAATTAATTAATTTAATGACTTTAGCAATATCGCAAAAGACTAACATTACAAAATTAGCACAGTTAGCCCCGATTTATCCTAGCTATACAGAAATTTTAGTTGCAGCTAGTCGAGAATGGCAAACATTGAAAATAAATCGTAATCATTTTTGGCAAGAATTGTTAATAAGTTTCTTTAATTATCGTCGTGATTGGAATTAAGTATGAATCTAAAAATTCAGGTCAGATGATAAGACTCCCGACTTCTTTTAATTTTGCATTTATTCAGCAACCCCTAAATATAGGCGATTATGTAGAGAGTTTGTGTATATTTGTTTATATTTGGCTAGAATTTAGCTGACAGTTTCTAACTCTAATAAGAATATACTATACTGTCCTAAGTAAATATGGCTTTTACCCCTTTAGTTTATGGAAATTTAATTATGAAAGTTACTGTACCTCTACAAATAGCTAATCAAATTGCGTCATTTGGGTTTTCCCTAATGAGCTTAATTATGGGTATAGGTGTATACCCTAGCATTGCTCAAGCACCAAATCCACAAGGAAACCCCAACCAAGATAGATTTCCCCAATCTCTACCCACACTGGCACCTTTACCTCCAGAATCAGAGTCGCAAATAAAACCTATACCTACTCTTGAATCTACGGATGCAGCCGATGATCAAAGGATTCAAGTTGCGAAAATCGAGGTTTTAGGAAGCACCCTATTTGACTTAGCTACTCTCAACCCAATTATTCAGCCGTTGGAAGGCCGTGCAGTTACTTTCAAGCAACTCAAAAAAGCTGCTGATGCTATTACCCAATTGTATCTAAATCAGGGTTATATCACATCTAGGGCTGTGTTAGTAGACCAGAAAGTTACCGATGGGATAATCAAAATTCAGGTAGTTGAAGGTGGTTTGGAAAAAATTAAAATTATAGGAACTAAAAGGTTGAATCCTGATTACGTGCGATCGCGGATAGCCTTGGGCGCAGGTAAACCTCTATCTACAACCAAACTGGAAGAACAATTAAAAATTCTTAGGATTGATCCTCTCATCGCCAATTTAGAAGCCAGTATACAGCCGGGAAATGGTTTAGGACAAAGTGTTTTAATTGTCCGTGTCACAGAAGCTAAGGCTTTTAATGGCAATCTCAGTATTGATAACTACTTTCCTCCCAGTATTGGGTCGGAAAGATTAGGCATAACTGCTAATCACCGTAATCTTACGGGTAGAGGTGATGAGTTAGGAATTTCCTATTATTTCAGCACCAGAGGATCGGCTAATATTTATGATTTCACCTACAAAATACCTCTAAACGCCATGAATGGGACTCTACAATTGCGGAGTTCTATTAATAATAACCAGGTTATTGATCCGAAATTTAAAGCTTTAAATATCAGTGGCGAGTCAGAACTGTATGAAGTTAGTTATAGACAGCCCTTAGTGCGATCGCTACGAGAGGAATTTGCTCTTTCCTTTAGTTTTAGTTATCAAGATGGGCAAACTTTCACCTTTGCCGGACCCACACCCTTTGGTTCTGGACCAGATCGCCAAGGTAATAGTCGTACCCGTATATTTAAGATTGGTCAAGACTATGTGCGGAGAGATATCAAAGGTTACTGGGCTATGCGATCGCTTTTTAGCCTGGGTGCAGATATATTTAATGCTACTATTCAACCTGATCCCACCCCCGATGGGCGTTTTTTTAGCTGGTTAGGACAAGTGCAACGAGTCCAAAACCTTAGCCCAGATCATTTATTAATCGCTCAAGCGGAAGTACAATTATCTGCCAATGCCCTCTTAGGATCTCAGCAATATATTATCGGTGGTGGTCAATCAGTACGAGGTTATCGCCAAAATGCCCGTTCTGGTGACAATGGCATCAAATTCTCCCTAGAAGACCGGATTACATTGCATCGAGACGCATCCGGTAATCCTATGTTGCAATTTACGCCCTTTGTTGATTTGGGATACATCTGGAATGTAGATAATAATCCTAATTCTTTACAGCCTCAACACTTCTTAGCGGGAACAGGAGTAGGTATATTATTCCAACCTATTCCCAACTTGAACCTAAGAATAGATTATGGTGTTCCTCTGGTTAATCTTAAAGATAAAGGCACTAACGCCCAAGATGATGGCTTGTATTTCAGTATTAACTATCGTCTTTAGGCAAGAGGCCAAGAGGCAAACAATAACTGACTCCTGACTCCTATTAAACATCTGGTGAAAATTACATCAGCTTCTCCTAGAACCCTTGTGGAGACGTTCCATGGAACGTCCCTACATTCTTTTCTAGAGATGTCTATTAATCAATCTTCCGGTTCAAACTGTGCCACCGTGACAGCATTAAACCCAAAAGATAATACCAAAGGAATGGGACATTTAAACCAAAAAGTGTAAATTACCGCTAAAATTGTCGTAGCGATCGCAGCACCAGCCCAATACATCTCTTGATCAGTAAATCCATTTTCTTCTTTAATTACTCTCAACACATTGACAGGTATGGGTTCGGGCATGACTCCACCTGGCGGAAACGCCCAATAATTGCCTCGTCTCTCGACAAATAAATCTGTCCAGCCATTTTCCAAGCACCAGTCTTCAATCCATCGAATAGAGTAACGATTCATCATATAAATTCCAATTTTGTCTTGTGGTTTCACTTTGAGATAATTGTTACCAATAACATTGAATGTAATTGCTTTATTCTAGATATTTATGAAGAATTTTGTACATATTATCAATCTTGCTCCCGCAGTTATGACCATAGTTAACAGACTAACAGTTCTTTCCCAGAGTGGAACACAAAAGATAATAAACTTTACTTGTAATTAAACTTCATAAACAATTGTAAATGATCGAATCCCAAAACCATTGATCTCACAGGCATGATCAGGCATTAAATTAGTGAGAGTGATATAACCAGAATTTGTAAAGAAAAGTAAATGTCACTGGAAAACTCCCATTCCTAATTTAGTCCCCTAAATCCCCTAACCCAACGGAGGTAAGGGACTTTGAAGTTCTTAACTCCCCCATAATTGGGGGTTAGGAGACATGAAAACCTCTGTACACAAGGTAGGTCAGAAGACAGGGAAAAAATGATTAAGAAACTGCTACCCTATCCAGATTTAAAGTCACAACTGCTTGTAACCGCGTCAGCACAAAAGACTTATCTAGATAAGATAACAAACCCCCAGCTTTTGGACCCCTTTCTTTATTAAGAAAAGATAGATATAAAGCCTTAAAAGCAATAGCTTGTTGAATACCTAACTCCTTAGTGGTCGAGAAAATTAAAGTTTGCAATTCCTCCGCCTCCCAATTAGGAATAGTTTGCAAATTTTCCATTAATCTTTGCAAATACCCCACCTGTTCAGCATTCAAATCATTAGCCTTATCGGGAACTTGTTCTAAATAAAGAACTAGCTTTTCTTCTTCATCAGCATAATCTGCTAACCACTTACTTGCAGCCGCAATTCTTTGATTAACAATCTCTTGATCATATTCACTTAAAGGTTGTAAACTGCGTTGTTTCACCTCATCTTGAATATTTAAACGGGGAACTTGTAACAAAGAAATTAGGGTACTAAAATCAAAAGGTTGATACTTTTTAACCTCATCACCCACCTGGGCGTAAAATAAAGGCATTAACTCCTCAACCAATTCAGAAGAATTAGTATACTTAGTAATTAAAGTATCATAATCTCTAAATAAACGGGTTGTAGTTTCATAGTTGGGGGCAAAATTAATTACCGATCTCGGCTGAGTTCTTAACATTAAAAACCGCAATAATTCCGCCGGTAATAAATCAGCAATTTCTCTTGCACTAGAACCCACACCTTTAGAAGAACTCATCTTTGTACCATTAACAAGGATAAATTCATAAGGTGAATGAAAAGGAGGTTGTTTTTGCAAAACCTTCCGATAAATAGCATTAGCAACATCACGAGAACCACCTTTTTGAGAATGATCCTTACCTGCCATTTCAATAGTGATACCCCATATATCCCATTTAGCCACCCATTCCACCTTCCAAGGCAATTTACCATTACCATTAAAAGGGGAAACCCAACCAGAATGGCCACAACCTTTTACATAATCAACGCCTTCAGGTTTGCAAGTGTAAAAAACTTCTGAACCGTTATAATCTGTGGTTACAGTAGTAGCGATTTTACCACAATTTTCACAAACAACTTGAAAAGGATACCAATTATGGGGACGATCTGCCTTACTTGCTTCCTTATAAGCTTCCCGGACTAAATGGGCATTTTTCAGGAAAATATCTATATGATCATTAAGTTTTCCTGAACGATATAAATCACGTAAAAAATAGGTTTGTGGTTTAATACCTAAGTATTCAAAAATTTCAAAAAACTCACTAATAAAATACTTGGCGTAATCTGGCGCATTATCACCAGGAGAGGGAACATTGCACAGAGGAAAACCCAAATAAGGCTGAAATTTTTCTTGATCTAAATATTTAGGAACAGTGTCCAGTGCATCATAGTCATCCACACCATACAAAAACTTTACAGGCTTATCTGCGTGTTTTAAAGCACGGTAAATAACGTCATGAACAACCACACCACGCAAAGATCCGACGTGAATCCGTCCTGAAGGGGTCTTGGAATCATTAACTACTTGTTCGCCTACTGCATCAGCAGCAATTTTATCAGCCCAAAACATTTATATTTTCATCATTTCACAATTTATCTATTTTAACTTTTGTCATGGAGAATAATCTTATTTTTGGCTAAGTTCAATTATATTGCCATCGGGATCTTTAACAAAAATCGCTTCCCGTCCAGAAGCACTAGCTTCAAAAGTATAATTTTTAGCACTCAATTCATCTTTTACAACCTGCAAATTAACCACAGCAAAAGCAATATGGGGATTTTGCCCCCATTTTTCCTGCTGCTTATCGGTGGGTACAGTAGGCGCAACTATGAGATGAAGTTGATAATTACCAATTTGATACCAGACACCGGGATATTTTAAAGGCCGTTCTACTTTTTGTAGTCCTAATATTTGACCATAAAAATGTTCTGAACGTTCTAAATCAGTGATGAGAATGGCGGTATGAAGACTTTCTAAAATCTGCATTTTTGATTACTAAGAATAAGTTAAATAATTCAAAGTTTGTCGTCAGGAATAAGTTCGTGATTTGAGGACTCGACTTGATACTACTTATTCTTGTATAGAAAATTAATCTGAGTTGTGGTTGAAGAATAAAACCCAGCTATAGTAATGGATTTGTTAGGTTTCACTGTAGTTTAATTAAACCTACTATTCAGATTTAATTCTATTTTAAAACCAGTATTATCCTAATGGAATACGTACTTATACGTATTTTTTAAGGCTCTTCGGTACTTGTTATGCTAAATCATTTTGTTAACCCATAAAATCCCTATATTATAAGTATTTTACCCTAACTCATGGGTTAATTATGAATTGGGCATCAAAAACAATGAAACCATTTATTTATATGGGTTATAATCATTACCCGTAATCCCCAAGATTTCCCCGTAGTTACACCGCGAATTCTTACTCCCGACCAATTAATTGAGGAATTAACAAACTCTCCTTGATTGATTTAAACTAATTTTGGATTTTAGACCGACCTTAAACATCCAATCCAAAATCCAAAATTATCCCTCAACCTTCTCCTATTAACGTAAGTTGCTAGTTACAAATATTCAGGTTTATTTCTCGATTAGATCCCCCCTTACCCCCCTTAGAAAGGGGGGAAATTAATCAAAGTCCCCCTTTTTAAGGGGGATTTAGGGGGATCTAGAAGGCTTATAGTTATAACTAGCAACTTGGGTTATTACCACTCTCAAACTTTTTCTGGTAAGCTGGTGTCACCTCTAAAAT
>JBJTTJ010000025.1:0-12078 GCA_046080125.1 Cuspidothrix sp. | reverse complement strand
AGAAAAATTACAATCTAAAATGAGGGAATATATAGAAAATGGTGCTAGTTTAGGTTGGTTAATTGATCAAAAAAATCAACGGGTAGAAATTTATCGTCCAGGTAAAGATGTGGAAATTTTAGAACATCCTACGAGTTTGTCAGGGGAAGATGTTTTACCTGGGTTTATTTTGGATTTAACTGAGGTTTGGAAATGAGAATATAAATATAAATATACAACTATGTATCTTTTAGGGATTCAGCAAGGTTAAACCCTTACAATATGAGTATAATCATAAATTTTTTTATGATGTTATTTGTTTATAAACGCTTATTTGATTTTATATATGCTAAATTAGGTGTATTTAGCGCAAGCACGATTGATATATAAGTAGAAAAATTTTGAGGGAGGGAAATACCAATGTACATTCCCTAAGTGATATTTCAGTCCCGTTAACAGGATTCATTAGAAAATTGGGACTTTTATTGTCTTGCCCTCCCAGATAAAACTATAATACAGTATTGGTAGTATTGCAAATCAGTAATTTATGAGTTATCGTAATTCTTATAGCTAATCTGAATCAAGAAAGGTGGATTCCTGTAATCACATAGGAAAATGTAAATTGGCATAAAGCATCCTTGACAAAGCAGTTTTTAATGTTGTATATTTTTCATAGTCAACATTGTTTATATTCCTAGAATTGCCCAGATAGGCAAAAAGTGTTACCTGAAGGTCTAGTTCAAATAACACTTTTATTGCTTCATGAGTAACTAAGGAATTATTAGGTACTCAAATATTTCAAAAAAAACTACTCAGGATTATGACACAAAACAATGGAAATGGTCAACAGGGCTTTTTCAACTTTGATGGTCACGAATTTACTATAGTATACAAAGTACCCACCGGAGAAGCCTGTATAATTTCGCAAAAGATCACTAAGGAAAAGATCAAACCTGATTACTTCCGTAAACAAGCACGAAACGGAAAGGTAGAAATTCCTTATTATCAAGGAATGTTAATAGCTGAAATTGTGGATATAAGCCCTTCTAATAGGCGGTATTGGAGTATCAAATTAAGACCTAATACTTTATTTCCACCTGCTGCTTAGAAGTAGCTAGTAGCATTTTTAATTTACTGTCAACTACCATACCCGTCCGGAAATCAATTTCCAGGCTAATAGCTAAAGTGTACTAAAGTACACTGAATATAAAACAATGCAATTACCATATCTGCTGAATCATAATTGTATTCAGTCATCTTTAGATGACTTTAGCTTTGGCCTCGTTACCCAAAAATTTTGAGATATAGTCATTTTTTGATAACAATTCTTTTTTCAGAAGTATTACATTAATCACATCCAACAAATACTGAACTACAGTGAAAATTTCTTTACTGCCATTATACTCCAAATTGAATGGGGGTGTGGGGACTTGTGCTTTGGGATGTTTGCAAACTTGCAAAGTCAAACAACAAGCGCCCAACTTTGGAGAAGGTAACAATTGTCCTTTATCTTCTCATCAAGCGGAAACTTATCACGCCATTATTAACAGTGACGCAGAAATTATCTTTAATACCTCTGCTACAGGTGATGGTAAATCCTTAGCTGCTTATTTAGCAAGTTTATTAAATAGTGATTTTCAAGTAATATCACTTTATCCCACCATTGAATTAGTTGCAGATCAAAAAAGACAGATTATCAATTATTATCAAAAATTCAACCTTACAGAAATTGATGAGGTAGAAAGTCTTTATGGTGCAAAGTTAGCAGAATTAGTAGAACAGGGAGAAAAAACTAATAAATTTAAAGAATTATTGAGAATAGTCAAACATAAATCTGTGATTTTGACTAACCCTGATATTTTCCATTTAGCTACCCATTCTCGCTATCAAAATCCTGCTTATACGCGCTCAGAATTAGCGATTACTTTAGGTAGAAATCCCGATTTATACATAGCTGATGAATTTCATATTTTTGGTTCACATCAAGAAGCAGCTATTCTCAATAGTTTATTACTAATTCGTCATAATCGTCCTAAAAAACGCCCCATGCGAGTTTTATTTACTTCCGCAACTCCCAAGGACAAATTTATTAAACTATTAAAAAATGCTGATTTTAAAGTAACATCAATTAAGGGAGAATATGAAAGTAAACCTACTTCTAACTATCGGCAAATTTGTCAACCTATTAATTTAGAATTTGTGCAATTAGACAGAGAAAGCGACGCTTTTAGCTGGTTAATTCAAGAACATGAACAAATTAAAAATATTCTCCACAAAGAAGGTAAAGGTAGAGGCGGAATTATTCTTAATTCTGTAGCTTTAGTGAGTAGAACTGTGAGAGAATTACAGAAATTAATACCTGATGTTAAAGTTAGAGAAATTAGTGGGAGAATTGATAAACAAGAGAGAGAAAAAATACATCATGAATTAGAAAACTCTCAGCAACCTGTGTTAATTGTGGGAACTTCTGCGGTTGATGTGGGTGTTGATTTTAGGATACATTTATTAATTTTTGAAGCGAGTGATTCTGCTACATTTATTCAGCGTTTGGGGCGTTTAGGTCGTCATTCTGGATTTAATCATTATCAGGGTTTTGTACTTTTATCTGGTCGTACTCCTTGGATTAAATCGAGATTAGAAGCAGAACTAACTGATTTAGAATATAGTCGTGATCAGTTTAGAGAAATTATTGAGATAGTGTTTAATAAACCTGAATTTTGTACAGAGTATCCTAAATATTGGGGTGCTTTACAAGCGCAAGGAATGTTATTTAGTATGACTAACAAGGAGAAAAAAGAAATAGTCATAGAACAACTAAAAGATAAAATTGCTGAAGATTTACGCTTAGTTTACGGTGAACAACTGGATAAAAAACATGGACATTGGTTTGCTTTAGGTAAGGATGAAAAAGGAGCAGGAAAAGCAGTACAACAGGAGTTATTAAGGTTTAGAGGTGGTTCTGATTTACAAGCTGCGGTGTGGGATGAAGGACGTTTTTACACCTATGATTTATTGAGGTTATTAGCTTATGCAGAAGTAGAAATAATTGAGAGAGGGGAATTTTTGAAAGCTGCGGTAAATGCTGATCATCCCCATACAGAATTTCCAGAGAAATATATTCAAGTTTATCTGAAAATTCAAAAGTGGTCAGATCAAAGATATAATATTGAATTAGAATGCGATCGCTCTAGTGATGAACTTAAACAATGTATTCTAACTTTTGTGGATAAATTAAGTATTGTTGGACATCCACAAACAGAAGTTAATCGTTGTTTAAAAAGACAGAAATTATTAGGTTTTTTAGCTCCCGTTAACCGCACTCCTAATAATAGTCATTGGCAAATTAGCCAAACTTTGTATTTAAGTCCTACCTTTGGACTTTATAGACTTAAAGATAGTGATGGACAATTTTATGGTTGTGCTTTTAATCAAGATGCTTTGTTATTAGAAGCTGTAAAATTGAAACTTAGACGATGTGAAAAAAGTAAACCTTACATTTTTTAAAAACCACAAGTAAAAACCGCAAATAAGGAGAATTTAAAACTATGCCAACATTATTACAAACCTTACTGATTGAAACTTTACCAGCAGAAACAGATCCGATTTTAACCTCATTTATTAACACTATTTTACCAGCACTAGAAAGGGAATTTGCACTTATTCCTGCTATGGGAGGTTCGGAAATAATACATTATCAAAATTTGGTTAAATTGGGTGATAAATTTGCTCAAAAAAATGCTCAACATTGGGCAAATAGACCTGATCAGAGTTTATTAGTTCATGTTCTCAACGGATTATTAATTGCTTGGAATTTGAGTCTGCATTTATCACCGCGTCAACAATTAAAAGATGAAGAAAAAAGATTATTATGTTTAGGAATCACCTTACATGATTATAATAAATATGTCAAAGGACAAGGAGAAGAACAAGCACCACCAAAAGCTCATGAAATTGAGGGAATTATTAATTTATGTAGGGAATTGGGAACAAAATTAAACTTTACAGAATTTTGGCAAGAATGGCCAGATTATCTGTTAGAAATAGCTTTTTTAGCCCAAAATACCCAGTTTAACGTAGATAGTAGTTCCATTATTTCTCTGTGGGAAAATGAGCAGCGACAATTCACTATTAAGGATAAAAGATTAACTGATATTTTACGGCATTTATTAGCCTTTGGAGATATTGCAGTACATATATCAGATCCTGGGGAAATTATCACCACTACAAAAGGTGATAGATTAAGAGATCATTTATATTGGTTGAATATTGCCAAGAAATTAGTTTACCATCGTTTACGAGATTGTCGGGGATTAATTACCAATCAAATTCATAATGCAGTGGTTAATTTTGCCCAGGAATTAGGGTGGGAAGAAATTCTCTGTTTTGCTCAAGGTGTGGTTTATCTAGCTCCCCAAGATGTCACAAAACCACAATTTACAGATGTACAAACGGCAGTTTGGGATAATTTAATTAATGGTAATGAAGAAAGAAATCAAAAAGGACTAGCAGAGTATTTTCAAAGTGGTGATGTGGGTTATGTGCGTGATGGTAAAGGTTTAAAAATTGCCCCCCAAACCTCAGAATTATTCACACCTAAAGATTTAATTTGTCAACTTCCTGAAGTTGTACAGGTGAAAGTTGCTAATACTAAATCATGTGCAACACCAAAAAGGTTAGAAAAGTTAGATTTAACCACCACAGAAAGACAATTTTTAAATACTGGTGCTGATATTCGTGCTGATAGGTTAGCGGAGTTTATCATATTAGCTCAAAAAGAATTTTTTGCTAATTCCTCAGACTATATCAATTGGATACTTAATACTTTAGAATTAGCTTCAGAAATATCCCCAGAAGCTACACAAAAACAGTCAGGAGGAGTTAATTATGGTTGGTATCAAGTGGCAGCTCATTATATTGCTAAACATCCCAATTTAGACGAAAATCAAGTTAAGGAAGAATTGCAAAAGTTGGCGAATAAATTAGCAAATTGGGCTGAAGAAAATAAATTGCTGGCAGAAAATAGCAGTCCTACCTATCAAGCATTTATTGATTATTTGTCTCAATATTTGGAAATATTCACCACTGGAGATAAAAATAGTGATTTTACTCAAGAATTAACAGCTTATACCCAAGCTAAAATTACTAATAAACCTCTTTGTTCTTTGAGTAGTGGAGAAGCATTAGCGGAAGAACAATTAGATACTGTAGTTTTGTTTAAACCTCAACAATATAGTAATAAAAACGCCTTGGGAGGGGGGAGAATTAAACGAGGAATATCAAAAATTTGGTCTTTAGAAATGTTATTGCGTCAAGCATTTTTAGGCGCACCCGCAGGAAAATTAGAGGAACAACAACCAGTATTTCTTTACATTTTTCCAGCTTATGTTTATTCTCCTCAAGTAGCTAAAGCTGTGAGGTTATTAGTGAATCAATTTAAAAGAGTTAATTTGTGGGAGGTGCGTAAACATTGGATAGATGCAGAAATGCAATATCAAGGATTACAAAATTTACCTTGGATAGAAAATGATGATGTAGAAGCAGGAAGATTTCCAAAATCTAAAAGTTATTCAATCACAGACTTACCTTTTATGGCCATGACTTATACCACAACTAGAGGTAAAACAGTCACAGATGCGTGGGTAGAACCGATTTTTTTAGCATTATCTTTACCGCTTTTGTTAGGTGTAAAAGTTGTTGCTACTTCTAGTCCTGATCCTATTTATGCAAGTGATCAAGAGTTTTTAGAATCAGCAGTTATAGATGGTGCGGCAGGATTTTGGCAGTTATTACATACGTCATCAAATGTGAGAATACAAGAGTTATCACCTGCTTTGAATAGGTTATTAATTATCTACAGTTTACATTTAGATAATAGGAGTAAAAAACCCGATGCAAGATGGAACGCATTAACCGGAACAGTAAGAGATCTAGTCACAGATGTTTTAAATATCTTTGCTATTTCTGATGAGGGATTTCGTAATACTAAAAAAGAACCAGGAAATAATGATGTTAGAAGAATTTGGAATTATGCCCAAACCTGGGTAAAAGGAGACAAGCAAATGCAGGAAAAACTCAAATTAATCGAGCGAATTGTGACAGAATATCGCCAATTTTATCAAGTTGATACTCGTGAATCTAGTCACTCAATTCTGTTACCTATTTCTAAAGCATTGGAGGTAATTTTAACTGTTCCTGATCACTTGGAAAAGGAGGATATTATCTTACAAGGTGCTGGACAATTACATGATGCTTTGGAAAGACAGGAAGTTTATAAACGTCCATTATTAACTAATAAAACCGTGGATTATTCTGAGCGAAAAAACCAAGAATTAATGGCAATTCATCAGTTTATGACCACCTGTGTTAATGATTTATTTGCTGATCTTTATAAAGGCGATCGCGCACTACTCCAAGAAAACCGCAACCGCATTAAATCTGGTGCTGAATTTGCCTATCGTTGGTTAGCTTTACAACAAAAACAAACAGAAAAACCTCAATCATAAGGAATCAAAAACATGAGCATTTTAAACACCATTAAACCCGAATTTCACACCGCTTTTCCTCGGTTAGCATCTGGTAAATATGTCCACTTTTTAATGTTACGTCACAGTCAATCTTTTCCCGTATTTCAAACCGATGGAGTTCTCAATACAGCACGCACTCAAGCAGGTTTGAAAACACCCGATCCTATCAGTCGGTTAGTGATGTTTAAACGTAAACAAATTACACCAGAAAGATTAGCAGGAAGGGAATTATTACGTTCTTTAAATTTAACCAGCGCTGACTCCACAGATAAAGAAAAATTCTGTGAATATAATGGTGAAGGTTCTTGTAAAAAATGCCCTGATTGTATTATTTATGGTTTTGCTATTGGTGATAGTGGTTCAGAACGTTCTAAGGTTTATTCAGACTCAGGATTTTCTCTGAGTTCCTATGAACAATCTCACCGCAGTTTTACCTTTAATGCACCATTTGAAGGTGGAACAATGAGCGAAAAAGGCGTTATGAGAAGTGCAATTAATGAACTAGATCATGTATTGCCAGAAATCACATTTCCCACCGTAGAAACCTTGAGAGATGCCACATTTGAAGGCTTTTTATATGTATTAGGAAATCTTCTGAGAACTCGTCGTTATGGCGCACAGGAATCACGCACAGGAACAATGATCAATAATATTATTGGTATTGTTCTTTGTGATGGTGAAATATTTAGCAATCTCCATTTTACCCAAGCATTATATGATGGTTTAAAACCAGATATTAACGCTCCCATTGCTGATATTATCAACAAAGCTAAAGAAGTGATTACTAACTTACTAAACGACGAACCAGTAAGGAAAACTCAAATGATTATCGGTTCACAATTAACAGAGTTATTAACAGAAGTTTCAACTATTTATCAAGATGAAACTCAGTTAAAAAGCACAATTTCCACCCTATACCAACAGACGAAAACCTACGCTGAAACCTTTGGTGCAGTAGCGAAAAAATCCAAAAAGTAGGTTGGGTTAAGGAACAAAACCCAACATTCCCCAACATTTTCTAAGAGGGTGTTTGAAAAGTCTTAATTCATACCAACCCTAGCGACTAGAAGTCACCGCTACACAGACAAAACCCTGAATCCCTTAATTTTTCGTTAGTCCACGTAAGTGAACTTTGCTTGTGTAGTAGCGATTTATAATCGCCGAAAACTTCTCAAACATCCTCTAAAATGTAACATCCCGTTGTTGAGTTTCACTATCGTTCAACCCAACCTACAAATTGAGATTTTTTTCCTATCCCCTCTCCTCTTAGGAGAGGGTTAGGGAGAGGTCAAAAAACAATTACCAACATCAAAAATATGATTATCTACCAATGTCATTTAACTCTACACGATAACGTTTTCTTCGCAACTCGTGAAATGGGTATTCTCTATGAAACCGAAAAATATCTACATAATTGGGCACTAAGTTTCGCTTTATTTGAAATTTCCTATGTTCCTAAACTTTACCGACTACAAGGTACAGGAGCCCAAAAACCAACCTATTTAGAAAATAACACAGAACAAAGTCTTGTACATCTTAATAATGCTCAAATTTATGTATTTCCCGCTTTACCTATTACCTGGTCATATCAAGTTAATACTTTTAAAGCTGCCCAAGTTCCCTATTATGGAAAATCCCCACAATTTGGTGGTGAAGGTGCTAGAAAAAATTACCCAGTTAACTATGGCCGTGCTAAAGAATTGGCCATAGGTAGTCAATTTAAAACCTATATTTTTGCCCCTCATTCTATCATAATTCCTCGCTGGATTAGACTAGGTAAATGGTCAGCAAAAGTTAAAGTAGAAGCTAGAGAAATAACACAATTTAAACAAAAATCAGGAGAATATATTACCAAACATCCTTTAAACCCCATAGATTTATCTGCTGATACTAAATTACTACTTTATAATCGTGTTGTTATGCCACCTTCAAGTTTAGTTAGTCAAGCTCAATTATCTGGGGAATATTGCGAATTACAATTATCAGATTCAGATAAAGATAAAATCTGTTTACCTTTGAGAGTAGTTTATGGGGCAAATATGACCAGTGAATCTGCTTAATTATCCTCTTAAATATCAATCTGAAATATGAATCTACACAGTTTAGTAATTGAATTAGGGTCTGCTAGTCAAAAACCTATTCCAGCTACTTTAAATCGAGCTATTCATGCTCAATTTATGACCTGGTTAAGTTTAGGAAATCCACAAATAGCTGCATCTGTTCATGATAGTCAATTATCAGTCTTTAGTTTATCTGGTTTAATTGGTTATCGTCGTAAACAGAATACAGAATTGGGTGATACATTTATGATTCGCATTGCCATTTTAGATAGTAATTTAATAACACCATTATTAAATGGCATAGAAAAAAATCAGCATCAACCTCTTTCTTTAGGTAAATTTCCTTTTATCCTTCGGGGTATTTTTACCTTTCCTGGTTCTCATCCTTTAGTTGATATTTCTGACTATGAAAGTTTAGCTAATATCCAAACTATTCATGATGAGATTACTTTAAACTTTGTTTCTCCCACCAGTTTTAAACAACATCAAAATATTCAATCTTTTCCATTACCTGAATTAGTATTTGGTAACTTATTACGTCGTTGGAATAAATTCGCACCTTCAGATTTACATTTTCCTGATATTCAATGGCAAAGTTTAGTTTCTGCTTTTGATATTAAAACCCATGCTTTAAAAATGGAAGCTGGGGCAGAAATTGGTGCTGTAGGTTGGGTAAAATACCGTTTTTTAGACCCAGAACAAGCGCGTATTGCTGCTGTTTTATCTCACTTTGCCGTCTTTTCTGGTGTGGGAAGAAAAACTACTATGGGAATGGGACAAATCAATTTAAAACTCAAAATTCAAGATTCAAAATTAAACTAATTACCAATTACCAACAAACATGAATGAAGATTATTTACCCTTAGCTTATCTCAATGCTTGGGAATATTGTCCCCGGCGTTTTTACCTAGAATATGTCCTAGGTGAAATGGAGGATAATGAACACATTATTTTAGGTCGTCATATCCACCGCAATATTAATGAAGATGGCACTTTTCAAGATGGCGAAACTTTAATTCATCAACAACAATGGGTGTGGTCTGAACGTCTGAAAATTGCTGGTATTATTGATGCTGTAGAAGACTGTGATGGTCAACTTGTACCTGTGGAATATAAAAAAGGTAGGATGGGACAACATTTAAACGACCATTTTCAATTATGTGCAGCAGCTTTATGTCTAGAAGAAAGAACTGGTAAAAATATTGCCTATGGTGAAATATTTTATCATGCTAATCGGAGAAGACAAACTGTAGCTTTCACTCCCCAATTACGACAAATGACGGAACAAGCTATAGCACTAGCTCAAATTGCTAGTAACAATCAAATACCAGCACCTATTGATCATCCTAAAAAGTGTAAATCATGCAGTTTACAAAACATTTGTTTACCTTACGAAGTTAAACAATTACACACACAATTAAAAAATGAGGACTACTAAATTATGACTACCCTATATGTTCTCCAACCCGATGCTATTTTGAGCAAAGATTATGAGGCTTTTGTAGTAACTTTAAAACAAGAAGATGGAACTTGGAAAAAACATAAAATTGCTGCTCAAACCGTAACTGAGATTGTTTTAATGGGCAATCCTCAAGTTACTGGTGATGCTTTTAATTTTGCTTTAGAATTAGGAATGCCTATACATTATCTTTCTAGTTTTGGTAAATATTTAGGTTCAGCTTTACCTAAATCTTCTCGTAATGGTCAATTAAGATTAGCACAGTATGGAGTTTATTATCATCCTGCTAAAAGATTGGAGTTAGTTAAAACAATTGTTACCGGAAAGATTCACAATCAATATAATGTTTTGTACCGAAGAAATCAAAAAGATAATCCTCTTAAAGAACGTAAAAGTTTAGTCAAAAATCAACAAACTTTAGACCAAGTTCGGGGTATTGAAGGTTTAGCTGCTAGGGAATATTTCGCTTGTTGGCAAGATATAATCGGTAAACAATGGACTTTCAACGGTAGAAACCGTCGTCCTCCTACTGATCCTGTAAACTCGCTGCTAAGTTTTAGCTATGCTTTATTACAAGGTCAAGTTATGGCAGCTGTGAATGTGGTAGGGTTAGATCCTTATATTGGTTATTTACATGAAGTTCATCATGGTCAACCTGCGATGGTTTTAGACTTAATGGAAGAATTTCGCGCTTTAATATCTGACAGTTTGGTGTTATCTATCTTAAATAAGCAAGAAATTAAACCTGGTGATTTTAATGAAAGTTTAGGTGCTTATAGGTTAAAAGATAATGCCAGAAAAACCTTTTTAGAAGTTTTCAACAAAAAAATGAATGATGAATTTAAACATCCTGTGTTTGATTATCGTTGTACCTACAGACGAGCGATAGAATTGCAAGCACGCTTACTTAGTCGTCACTTGCAGGAGGGAGTACCTTATAAACCTTTAATACTGAGATAATCCTCCTATGAGTACAGTTTTCTATCTGATTATTTATGATTTACCTGATAATAAGGCTGCAAATAAACGCCGTACTCGGTTACATAAAATGCTGGGTGGTTATGGTAAATGGACTCAATATAGTGTGTTTGAATGTTTTTTAACTGCTGTACAATTTGCCAAGTTACAGACTAAAATGGAGAAGTTGATTAAGGCTGATGAGGATTCTATTAGGATTTATGTACTAGATGCTGGTAGTGTGAAAAAAACTATCACTTATGGTTCTCAAACCCCTAGACAAGAACAAATAATCATTATATGATTACTACATCAATATACTTTTTTGGCGGACCTGGAGCGAGGTCAAAAACCCCGGGGGGTCCGCCAAATCCCCAGAACCTTGACAATTGAATACTTTCAGCATTTTATCAGTTTCAGTTGGCATTTACCTTGAAGCCTGAAATAAGGTTTTTTAAGAGGTCCGCCAAATCCCCCCCTACAGTCTGCTCCCAGACTATGTTTCAGATGGCGGGGTTTCCAAACAAAGAATCCCCGCAAGGGGACTGAAACTATCAGCTATTATATAAGAGTAAAGGAAATTAAGGGAGGTTTCCAAACAAAGAATCCCCGCAAGGGGACTGAAACGGAAGATTTACCGGATAACTTAAAAACTAAAGACAGCAAAGTTTCCAAACAAAGAATCCCCGCAAGGGGACTGAAACTTGTAGCAGTCTATTATATAGATCCAGTTCCCTACGTGTTTCCAAACAAAGAATCCCCGCAAGGGGACTGAAACTTCATCCATTTGTAGGCATTTTCGATAACCACTCGTTTCCAAACAAAGAATCCCCGCAAGGGGACTGAAACAGTCCTATGGTGAACTAGGAATAGACGCGGTATATGGTTTCCAAACAAAGAATCCCCGCAAGGGGACTGAAACGAAATTGTAGAAAACGGGATCAAGTTGTCTGTCGAAGTTTCCAAACAAAGAATCCCCGCAAGGGGACTGAAACAAGCCTCGCGCTTGCTTAAATCTTTATCATCTGATACAGCAGGGTTTCCAAACAAAGAATCCCCGCAAGGGGACTGAAACCAGTCAGACTTTTATATGATGCAA
>JBJTTJ010000024.1:0-46626 GCA_046080125.1 Cuspidothrix sp. | reverse complement strand
CTAGCATACTTTCCGCTTAAAAGTTTAGTCTTAACTCCCTGCATTTTTAAAGTAGATATAGACTGCTGCAACATCTGAATTAAATCAGGTGATGATAACAAAGAAATCTTGGTAATTTTCCCCTGACTTTTTGTATATTCCTGCTGCCATAATAATTCAAATTCTGCTTGAGTTGTATCTTGATTATCTGGAGATGGTGGGGGAAGAATAACTATAGGTTTAGAACCCGTTTTTTCATCGGGTATTGTCACCTTTATTTTTATTGTCACTGGTTCTGGCTTTGGTTTTTCATCTTTATCTAATAATGAAACTTTATATTTTTGATATTCCTCACGACCTAGAGTTAGTGCATTTCTAGGTTTAGTTTTACTACCGGGGTTGTTTTTCTCCAACATTTCCCGATTTAGTGGAAAAATAGGAGATTCAGGTCTGGGATTTGCTAGTTGATGCAATGGTTTTAAGTGATAATTCCAGAGTGCCTCTGCTTGTTCGAGTGTAATATCTTTTAACCTAGTTTTTCTATGTATTCCGGCTTTATCAGCTAGGAAAATTCGGTCAAGATGCCGATTCCAATTATTAGTAATAACGCTAATTATCACCAAGAAATTTTTTAAATTATTCCCATGAATTGTGGTATTAACATTTAAAAAAGGTTGTATATCCAGAAGACCTTCCGGTAATTGGGGCATAGTTTCTAAATTGTCAAAACATAAAACAATCGGTTGGGTTTGTGTAGAAATTCTGCCAAAGTTGGCTAAGATATTTTTTGCAGCATCTTCTGTATCAATGCAGGTTTTAACTTTAATTTCTTTCATGGAGTCTTCATTTAGATCATCACCGCGCAGCCACTCACAAGCTAAATCATATAATTCTGGATTTGCCAAATCATGCAGCACTCCAAAAAACATATCAGGATTATAAATACCTGCTTTTTTATAACTATCCTTGAGGTGTTTGATAAATTTTTGCCGATTACTTTGTAATGCTTCCCAAAAACCATCATTAAATATTCGTTGTTTTATATCGCGTTTTGTAAACGCCGTTAAACTTTTTAGCCATAATATTAACTGTGATTCTTTTTCCCCTTCGGGAACTTGAACTAAACTATCAACAGTACGACGTAAAACATGCCGCCAAATGTGGGTACTATCAGGCCAGTCACAGAGAATATAAGCAAAAAAGGCTTTGTTATTAAATGAGCGTTTAATTCGTCTTAGTAAATAAGTTTTTCCAGAACCAGATTCACCTTCTAGTAAAACTGTACGACTACGATGATCTTGACCTACTAAATCTAGTAATTCTTCAATTTCTATGATTGCATTTTTATGAATTGACTCAACCATCAGTAATGAGTCTTCTTCGTCAGCCCAAAACTCTAGATGTTTCATTTCGATGTCAAAAGGGTTGACCTCGCGTTTAATAATGTCGTTAATGTCTGTCATAGATATAGGTGAGTGAGAGGAGGAAGTAATGAAAAAATGAAAAATATTGGAAAACCTGTTAATTAACTATGAGAAAGAACAATTGTCCGCCAATATTTTGAGGAATTCCCGCGTCAATTTGTTCTGGTGTATAAGCGCTAGATTCTTGTAAGGTACTAAAATCAATTTTGTCACTTTTTTGTAAGCGATACAACGCCTGATCTAAATCGTCTCGTAATAAAGGCGGTTGTAATTTTTGTCGTAAATGGAAAATTGGTAAATAATTTTCTGTACCCAATTCCCGATCTAATTTCTTGATAGTCTCTAAAATTTCTTCATCACTGATATTGCCAGTAATATCAGAATGTGATTCTACATGATCAGAAGTAGAAACTTGTTCTGACTTAACTCGCAAATTCTTCCGCAAAAACTGCACATAATTACCTAGCAAATTAAAGTCTATATTTGCTTTTCCTTCGGGAATATATTCATCGCGCAAAAGTTCAATTCCTCTTTCTGTTAACCAAACTTCAGCGTTAACTCTTTTAATTTTAATTTCAGCAGCAATCAAACCCCGTTCACTCAAGGTTTTTAAGATTACATCTCTTTCATCAGATTTTAGTCCTGAAACTTTGATTTCACTGGGGGCTATTTTTCCAGAACTCTTACCTATTTTCCCTAGTACCTTCAATTCTTTATCATCAATAGGTAATTGAGTGGAGTCAAGTTTCAATAGTGCTTGACCAGGAGGTAAAATTTTAACTGTAGCAACTTCGCGGGAATAGTCCACATATTCCAATTCCCCCAAATCTCGACAAATTTTGTTTTTCTCGCTTTTAAAACTATCAAAAATGCCAGAACTCAAGCCAGCACGATAATCGGGACATCCCAATAGTTTTAAGATGAACTTTAGCTGTTTCGTTTCCATATAAGTATTTTTGCTGTATTTGATACCTACAGGTTGGGTTTTATCAACCTAACATTTGTTGTAATTTGTTGGGTATGGCTTCGCCACGCTTTGTAGACGTGAACACTTCCTTATACCCAACTTTTTTTATCAACTAAATACTAGCCCAAATTATGACACAAAAGTTAAAGCTTGTCCGCGAACTTGAGTATTTACCTGTCCTTTGTCATAAACAACCTCACCACCGACAATGGTTGTTACAGGCCAACCCGTTAAACTCCAACCTTCAAAGGGACTCCAACCACACTTAGTTAATAGTTCTTCCCGCTTAACTGGATGATAATTTTTTAAATCTACCAATACTAAATCAGCATCATAACCGGGGGTAATTTCCCCCTTATTGGCGATACCATAGGCTAGAGCCACCGCTTTAGACATCCATTGTACAACTTGGGCAACCGTACATTTACCATCCATAGCTGCCGTTAACATCATCGGTAGGGAAGTTTCCACACCCGGCATTCCTGAAGGGGTATTAGGGTAGGTTTGGGCTTTTTCTGCCAAAGTGTGGGGGGCGTGGTCAGTAGCAATGAAATCAATGATACCATCCCGTAAAGCTTGCCAAAGAACTTCATTATCATGGGGCGATCGCAAAGGTGGATTCATCTGTGCTAAAGTTCCAATAGTTTCATAGGCATCAGTATTTAACATCAAATGTTGGGGTGTAACTTCCGCCGTTACCCAACCCGGTTTATCCTGACGTAATAACTCCGCCTCATCCGCCGTCGAAAGATGTAAAATATGCAATCGGCGTTGATATTTTTTAGCGAGTTTTAAAGCCAACTGAGTAGCCAACAAAGCCGCTTGATTGTCTTGAATTTGAGAATGAACCGCCGGGTCTGTAATACCCGCAAACTCCTGACGACGTTGATTAATCCGCGCTTGGTCTTCCGCATGAACTGCAATTAAACGCTTGCCTTGGGCAAAAATCGCCTCTAGTACCTCTTCCTGGTTCACCAATAACTGTCCATGCATAGACCCCATAAAAATTTTAATCCCCGGGGTCGGACCAGCAGTCAGCAAATCTGGTAAATTTTCCGCCGTCGCCCCAATAAAAAAGCCATAATTTACTACGCACTTTTGCTTAGCCCGTTGTAACTTATCGTCCAAGTCCGATTGGGTAGTAGTTAAGGGTCTCGTATTAGGCATTTCCAGAAAAGAAGTCACACCCCCCTTGGCACAAGCACAACTGGCAGTAAATAAATCCTCCTTATGTTCTAAACCTGGTTCACGGAAATGTACTTGAGGATCAATCACACCAGGTAACAAAGTTAAACCTTGTGCGTCAATTTCTTTAACAGGTGTAGCAGTGGTAATTTCCTGACCTACTTGGGTAATGTATCTACCCTGAGTTAAAACATCTCCAATCATGGACTCACCATTGGGTAAAATAATTTCAGCCTGGCGAATCAGTAAACTTTGTGGGGTAGACATGAATTTAAGATTTTTTTAGTACAATAAGAACTATTCCTATACTAAACGCGGTTATTAAACTTATCTTGGATCTAAAAATCAGCAATTTAGGTTTTGTGTTACAAAAGATTAATCCGTTGTTGTGCAAACGAGGATAAATTTTGCAATTTATTTACTTACCATTTGCTTGATATCGTTAAAATTAATAATATCAAGTCCCTCAAAGCGATTTGAATACCAGTCATGCCGACAAAAATCATCCCATGTCAAAGTGATCTACAACTTACCCTGGATTGATTTACAAGTTTAGGTTTGCCCCGGAACATAATCATCTTTTTCACATTACTTTACTAATTTCATGCAAAATCAAGTGTCTGACAAAAACTCTCGCCAAGAACCTGATAACTCCTGGATCATAGAGCTAACTAAAACGATGATCTTGAGTATCTTTCTGGCTCTGGGAATTCGTACCTTTGTCGCTGAAGCTCGCTGGATTCCAACTGGATCTATGGAACCAACTCTACATGGAGTTAAAGACCAGTGGAAAGCAGACAAAATTATTGTTGATAAACTCAAATATAGATTTGCTAACCCTGAACGGGGTGATATCATCGTATTTATACCCCCAATAGAAATACAGAATAATCCTGACAAGGAAGCATATATTAAAAGAATCATTGGTTTACCCGGCGAAAAAGTAGAAATCATAGAAGGCAAAGTATATATTAACGGTAAGCCCCTACAGGAGAGAGTCTACCTTTCTTCTAAAGTGCGGACATTTGTAGAAGCTTGCAACAGTAATGGAAATCAATCTCCCTTTCTAGCTAAACCTGAAATAATTCCCCCTAATTCATATTTAGTTTTAGGCGACAATCGTCCTAACAGTTATGATGGGCGTTGTTGGGGTGTTGTACCTCGTGATAACATTATCGGTCGAGCTATAGTTCGTTTTTGGCCACTAAATAAAATTGGGGTAATTGACAAATCTCCCGCCTATTCATCTGGGCAACCCTTTAGCCTCAGACCAGCTACGCTAGATTAAATCAAGGCATCTGAATTATTAGCCGATTTTTAGCTGAAAAAAGTAGAGACTTATGACTTTTGATTACGATCTGTTTGTAATTGGTGCGGGTTCTGGAGGTTTAGCCGCTTCTAAACGGGCTGCTAGTTATGGCGCAAAAGTGGCGATCGCTGAATATGATTTAGTTGGTGGTACTTGCGTAATTCGTGGTTGTGTCCCCAAAAAACTCATGGTTTACGGTTCTCACTTCCCCGCCCAATTCCAAGAGGCGGCCGGTTATGGTTGGACTGTAGGAGATGTAAAATTTGACTGGGAACACTTTATTACATCCATAGATAATGAAGTCCGCAGACTTTCTGCCCTCCACATCAGTTTTCTAGAAAAAGCCGGTGTAGAATTAATTTCCGGTCGTGCAACCTTTGTAGACCCCCACACTGTGGAAGTCAATGGTCAACAATATACAGCCGAGAAAATTTTAATTGCTGTGGGTGGTCGTCCCATTCAACCAGATATACCCGGAATAGAACACGCCATTACCTCCAATGAGATATTTCACCTGAAAACCCAACCCAAACATATCGCTATTCTTGGCGCTGGGTACATTGGTAGTGAATTTGCTTGTATTATGCGCGGATTAGGTTCACAAGTAACGCAAATTATCCGCAAAGAGCAAATCTTAAACGGTTTTGATCAAGATATCCGCACCAGTATCCAAGAGGGAATGATTAATCATGGTATTCGTATTATTCAAAATACTGTGGTGACAGCAATAGAAAAGCTGGATGAAGGACTAAAATTAACTCTATCTGAAGACCAAGAACCCATCATTGCTGATGTATTTTTAGTTGCCACCGGTCGCAGTCCTAATGTGGAAGGTTTGGGTTTGGAAAATGCCCAACTTGACTGTGTTCCCAGTTCTGAGACAGAATCGGCAGATATTACCGCAAATTCTTCGCCTGTGGGGAATACAGCGATCGCCGTTAATGAATATAGTCAAACTTGCCAACCCCATATCTTTGCCGTCGGTGATGTCACGGATAGGTTGAATCTAACACCCGTTGCCATCGGTGAAGGCCGCGCTTTTGCTGATACGGAATTTGGCAACAACCGCCGGGAATTTAGCCATGAAACTGTTGCTACAGCCGTCTTTACCACTCCAGAAGCGGCTACCGTCGGTTTAACAGAAACCCAAGCTAGGACTAAATATGGTGATGATAGTATCAAAATTTATCGCACTAGCTTCCGCCCCATGTACTACACTTTAGCAGGTAAGCAAGAAAAAACCATGATGAAGTTAATAGTACATACTCACACCGATAGGATCTTAGGCGCTCATATGGTGGGAGATAGCGCCGCAGAGATTATTCAAGGTGTGGCGATCGCTGTCAAAATGGGCGCAACTAAAGCGGATTTTGATGCCACCGTCGGTATTCACCCCTCGGCAGCTGAGGAATTTGTGACTATGAGATAATAGTATTTGCTGGGGATTTAGCACTGCTAGTCAAAAACCTAATTCTTTCCTGGGGGTAATTCATGCATTACCCCTACTCTCATTTTTACACAATATGATGAAATATTATTTTCAATAAATCTCCTTGGGAAAAAGGTTTTTCTAAATAACCATTCGCTTTAACAAATTTAGCTTTTACCCTATCTCTTAATCCCATTCTTTCTGTCATCAAAATTACGGGAATATTTTGATAAATAATATGTTTGCGTAATAAAAGACAAACTTCATATCCATCTAAATTCGGCATTTTAATATTCAATAAAATAATATCAGGTTGCACTCGCAGAACTTCCATTAAAGCTTGGGAAGAATTTGTAAATTTAATGACATCAAATATTTGATCGTCTAAAAAATCGGTGATATCATTTAAGATGTCTCGATCATCATCTATGCAAAAAATACTACATTTCTTTTTTTCTGAAGATGGAAAATATTGCTCCTGCTGAATGTTGTTTTCATAATTACTTGTATGTAATAGCTGTTGATATTTTTGTACTGTTTGCGTCTGATTATCAGTTGCAAAATCCAAACCCTGAAAATCAGCTTTAACTCCCGCTTGACATTGCTCTACTAAAGTCCTTAAAGTTAAATGGCAGAACTTAGGTAAATTATCTAAAAAACTATGGGGAATTAACTCATAACTACCATATTTTAAATCTAGCAATGATGATAAAACCTCTAATGCTAAATTCTCAATTAATACACCAGCTTGCAAATGACTAATATACTTTTGATTGACTAACCAACAAATCGCTAAATAATCTGGATTTGGTATGGACTGATTTTCATTTTCAATATTTTTCTCAAAAATCGTCCTTACTTGTTCATTAATACCCCTGGGAATTGTAGAAATGTGCTTACTTAACTGTTTTAAGTTGCGGTAAAGAGGTTCAAACATTTCTTCTGAGTAACCAGCGTATACTAATTTGCCCTGATCCATATATATTGACCAAGCACTAGACTCACTAAATACCTGTAAATACCCAGTAAATGAATTATGAGTAATCTTCTTTAATAAATTAATTGGTTGTAACTGCTGAAAAAATCTATATCTGCTAATAGGAACTGTATTCAGTTTTAGAGATTGAGGATTCAAATTATCTTTCATAATCATTTAGTTAAGGAGGGATTTAGGATTTCTGTTTGTGGGATGTAGTTTGGTTTTATTTTGGCAACCTACTTAAACTGATGTTTAATATTTGGCGAGGAATTATGTAACAATTTTGGCAATTTCAGATCTGATATTTTTTCTAACTCCTAAATTCTCCTTTTTAGGTTACTATATATTTCTCTGGCAAATAAAAAAGTATCTTAAACCTAAAATGAAAAAATCAAGTAGGCAGGTTTAACCACAACATCTCTAATGTTTGATATGCTGTTTTTTACATCACCTCATACCCAATTGTGTCCGTAATTTATATTTCAGTAACGGAAAATAGCGATCGCCTAGATCGTTATTTATCCCAGAAGTTATCAGAGTTATCCCGTTCTCGCATCCAGCAATTAATAGAACAGGGTCATCTGCAAATTAATGACCAAATTTGCACATCTAAGAAAATTCACCTCAAAATAGGCGATCGCATAACTCTAGAAATTCCCCCTACTCAACCATTAGCACTCGAACCCGCAAATATTCCCCTCAATATTCTTTACGAAGACGACCAATTACTGATTCTCAATAAACCCGCAGGTTTAGTAGTTCACCCCGCACCCGGCCATCCTGATGGGACTTTAGTTAATGCTATATTGGCACACTGTCCCAATTTACCGGGAATTGGTGGTGTTGAACGTCCAGGAATAGTCCACCGTTTAGACAAAGATACAACCGGAGCAATAGCAATTGCTAAAACAGACTTAGCTTATCAACACCTACAAGCACAACTACAAGCAAAAACCGCTCGTAGAGAATATCTTGGTTTAGTTTACGGTGTTCCCAAAACTGAAACAGGAAGTATAGACTTACCCATTGGTCGTCATCCCCAGGATCGCAAAAAAATGGCCATTGTTCCCTTAGAAGATGGAGGGAGGAATGCTGTTACCTATTGGCAAGTACAAGAACGTCTTGGAAATTATACATTAGTCCATTTCCAGTTAGAAACAGGGCGCACCCATCAAATTCGAGTTCATAGCGCCAAGATTGGTCATCCCATCGTCGGCGACCCTGTTTACGCTTCCGGTCGTTCCCTCGGTGTCAATTTGCCAGGACAAGCACTACACGCTTGGAAACTCCAACTTCAACACCCAATTTCTGGTGATTTAGTTCAGGTTACAGCAACACCTCCCCCTAGTTTTACCACATTACTCGGAGTCCTGCGCCGTCGGAGTGGTATTTCTAGCAGATCAATCAGTGACTCATTAGTGCAAGATTCTTACGGCAATTTTGACTCTGACCAGGAATTTACCCACTAAATTAAATTTTTGTGAATAATATAGGGGTTTACTGTCAAGTTGTGCATATTCCGGTATGGGAAATTAATATCCCCCCGGAGAGGAAAAAAACAGGAATTTTTAAAAATATTTAGAAATGTAAAATTTACACTACTTAACAAAATTAAGTAAAACCATATATTGTTAAAAAGGCTATAATCCTTAATTAGTAAGTGTTTGCTGGAATATTAAAAAAATATAAAGCTATGAAAGATTACGATTATTTTCGATAATTGTAAACTTATGTAACGAAAATGTACGATTTTTCTCAAGTGTACTCCTTGTATGTAAAGGATTTGAGGCTTTTCTTATCTGAACATCTTATTTTTTCATAATTTGTAACAAATAAAGACTCTATGGCATTGTATAAACATAAACTGTAGGGGTTAAACAGCACAGGAAACTTGAACAAGGCGGGCAATTAAAGAATTTTGCCACTTTCTCATAAAGTTACCAACACCTCTCATAATTTCTGGTGAATCCAAAACTGGACATGAGAAAATGAAGAAACAAACTGAGAACCGTCTTAACTCAATTCCGTTCTGAGTTGTACCCGTTAGTTTTAATTTAGACATCTCTCAACTAAGTAATTTTAGGAGATTAGAGTCCATGACATTAGATGTATTTTCCAAGGTTGTTTCCCAAGCTGACGCTAGAGGCGAATTCCTCAGCACCGAACAACTAGATGCCTTAGCAGCAGTTGTAGCTTCTGGCAACAAGCGTTTAGACGCTGTTAACCGCATCACCAGCAACGCTTCTGCCATCGTCACCAATGCTGCTCGTTCTTTGTTTGAAGAACAGCCCAACCTCATCGCACCTGGCGGTAATGCTTACACCAACCGTCGCATGGCTGCTTGTCTGCGCGACATGGAAATCATCTTACGCTATGTAACCTACGCAGCAATTGCTGGCGATGCTAGTGTACTGGATGACCGTTGCTTAAACGGTTTGCGTGAGACATACCAAGCTTTGGGTACACCTGGTGCTTCCGTAGCAGTTGGTGTTGGCAAAATGAAAGAAGCAGCGATCGCCATCGTTAACGATCCTAACGGGATCACCAAAGGTGACTGTAGCCAGTTGGTTTCTGAATTAGCAAGCTACTTCGACCGCGCTGCGGCTGCTGTTGCCTAATAATTCATTACAAATAGCTCAGAACCTCAATAGAGCTTATTCTTCTGAAAACAAGCCACTAACAATCTAGGAGATTTTCAACAATGAAAACACCAATTACCGAAGCTATCGCTGCTGCTGATACCCAAGGCCGCTTCTTGAGCAACACCGAACTACAAGCAGTTAACGGTCGTCTGGTTCGTGCTGCTGCCAGCATGGAAGCTGCTCGTGCTTTAACCGCCAACGCTCAAAAATTAATTGATGGCGCAACCAGCGCTGTTTACAGCAAATTCCCTTACACCACCTCCACACCAGGCAATCAATTTGCCTCTGACGCTCGTGGTAAAGGTAAATGCGCTCGTGACGTTGGTCACTACCTCCGCATCATCACCTATAGCCTAGTTGCTGGTGGTACTGGTCCTTTGGATGAGTTCTTGATCGCAGGTTTAGCTGAAATCAACAGTGCTTTCGAACTATCTCCTAGCTGGTACGTGGAAGCTTTAAAATCCATCAAAGCTAACCATGGATTGAGCGGTCAAGCTGCTAACGAAGCTAATACCTACATTGACTACGCAATCAACGCTCTCAGCTAGATAGCGTCATGCCCGGAGAGGGATATAATTGCTAGATGGAATTACCACGTGGGTTAGTCAGTTTTTCATGGGGAGTCACTGCGTAAGTTAGATATTGATCTAACAAAAAGTGGCGTTAAGACCTCCAAGATCACCCTGGCGCACCTAGCAATTGGATCTAGCTCCGGGCATAGTTTTATGCAAGGAAAGACAACTTACTTAGTTAAAGAAGGCAATAGGGAAAAAGAAGTAACTTTTACCAATTACAAAGCTTAACTAAGTAGATAGAAATCGGGATGGAGTACCAAGCTTTATTCAGCCAACATTCGGCACAATAAAGGGAAAAAACATGGCAATTACAACAGCAGCCTCAAGACTGGGAACCGAACCTTTTAGCAACACAAGTAAAGTGGAACTGCGCCCCAGTGCCAGCCGACAAGAAGTAGAATTGGTGATCCGTGCTGTTTATCGCCAAGTTCTAGGTAATGACTATATCTTGGCATCAGATCGCCTCAAAGGACCTGAATCACTTTTACGTGACGGCAACTTAACAGTACGGGAGTTTGTCCGCAGCGTCGCTAAATCAGAACTCTACAAAGCTAAATTCTTCTATAACAGCTTCCAAACTCGGTTAATTGAACTCAACTACAAACACTTGTTGGGTCGTGCACCATACAATGAGTCAGAAGTGACTTACCACTTGGACTTATATATTAACCAAGGTTACGACGCAGAAATTGACTCCTATATTGATTCCCAGGAGTATCAAAACAGCTTCGGGGATCATGTCGTTCCCTATTATCGCGGGTTTGATTTTCAAGCTGGACAAACTGCGGCAGGTTTTACCCGGATGTTCCGGTTATATCGTGGTTATGCTAACAGCGATACGTCTCAAGTGGAAGGTGTTAAGTCTCGGTTAGCAAGGGAACTAGCTAGTAATAAAACTTCCTCTGTAGTCGGGCCATCAGGAACTAACGATAACTGGGGTTTCCGTCCATCTGTGGATAATGCTAATAAGCAAAATTTAGGTAATGCTGTAGGGCAATCGGATCGGGTTTACCGAATTGAGGTTGCAGGCATTCGCAACCCCGGATACCCCAGCGTGCGCCGTAGCAGTACAGTATTCATTGTACCTTACGAGCGCCTTTTAGACAAAATGCAGCAAATTCATCGAGTAGGCGGCAAAATTGTCAGCGTTACATCAACGTAAGTAGTGCTGTTCATCGGCAAAGCTCATTATAGGAGATATAGAAGTAATGTTCGGTCAAACCACACTTGGTGCGGGTAGCGTTTCTTCATCTGCCAGCCGCATATTTCGTTATGAAGTTGTTGGCTTAAAGCAAAATAAAGAAAGCGATAAAAACAAATTCGACATTCGCCGTAGCGGTAGCGTATTTATCACCGTACCCTATAACCGCATGAATGAAGAAATGCAGCGCATTAGCAGACTAGGTGGCAGAATCATCAGAATTGAAGCTTTGACTGTAGCTGAATAATCATCACACCCTGGCAATGATGGAAACCAGTGGAGAAGAATATTCTGCCCAGAATACACCAAATCTGACACCAGAAATAGCGATCGCTAACCTGCAATCACCAGACTTAAGTCTCCGCTACTATGCCGCCTGGTGGTTGGGTAAGTTCCGAATCAGTCAGCCAAAAGCCATAGACGCACTTATCACCGCCCTAGATGATGAAGCTGACAGAACGGAACTAGGCGGTTATCCCCTGCGGCGCAATGCCGCCAGGGCACTTGGTAAACTGGGCAATCTAAAAGCCGTACCAAGTTTGATTGAGTGCTTAAAATGTAGTGATTTTTATGTCCGTGAAGCAGCAGCCCAATCTTTGGCCATACTTGGAGATAAAACAGCACTACCAGCACTGATTAAACTGCTAGATGGGGGAGTTGAGCAAGCTGTACAAGTGGCAGGACTACCCCATCTTACCCAACCCTACACCGCAGTATTAGAGGCCTTAGGAGCTATGGGTGCAACTGAGGCTATTTCCCTTGTTGAGCCTTTTTTAGACCATCCAGTCCCCCGATTACAATGCTCCGCCGCCAGAACCATGTACCAATTAACACGAGAACCCACGTATGGGGATTTCTTGGTGGAAATGTTGGCTAAGGGTGATTTAAAAATGCGTCGTGTTGTGTTGGCAGACCTGGGGGCAATTGGCTACTTACCAGCAGCCCCAGCGATCGCTCAATCCAACGTAGAAAGCAGCTTCAGGTTGATTGCCTTAAAAGGATTACTAGAGTATCAATTACCACAACGGTCTGATACTGTGGATATTTCTGCACAGGCTATAGAGGTGATAAATTTAATGGATTCACTCTTGTAAGCTCCGGGATCTTCCCCTACCAACAAAGTTGTTTTTTTGCTAGTGACAACTGACAAATGGATCAACTAATTCGGGCTGTCACCGTAGCAGAAACACCATCCCAACTGGTGACAGCGGTTAAAAATCTGGCGGCAGCCACAGACCCATCTGCAATTCCCAGCTTAATAGCTGTCTTTGGTTATAACAATCCAGAGGCAGCTATGGTAGCAGCAGCAGCATTAAAGCAATGGGGAGAAACAGCAGTTCCACAATTGCTAAATCAAATTGATGATTATAACTATGGCGCACGGGCTTATTCGATTCGCACTCTAGCAGCGATCGCAGATCCCCGTGCTTTAGACATTCTCATCTCTACCACCATTGCTGACTTTGCCCCCAGTGTCCGCCGGGCAGCTGCTAGGGGACTAGGAAAAATACACTGGCATAAATTAGACCCTACTGAAGCCCCAATAGCTATTAACCGCGCTTTAGAAACTCTGATATTGATCTGCCAAGATACAGACTGGTCAATTCGCTATGCGGCTGTGGTTGGACTACAAGCACTGGCGCAGGAGGATCTAGTCCGACTGCCTATTTTAGCTCAACTTCAATTAATGCTGACCAAGGATACAGAAAAAGCAGTTCGCGCCCGTGCTCAGTTGGCATTAAACCAGTAAACAGGGTTAAACACCACATAAAAAGGTAAAAGTAAAGATGTCAATACCACTACTAGAATATAAGCCTAAATCTCAAAACCAAAGGGTAGAAGGTTATGAAGTTCCTAACGAAGACACCCCAACTATTTATTGCCTAGATCGGTCTACTTCAGATCAAGATATTGATAGCATTATCTGGGCTGCATACCGCCAAATTTTCAGCGAGCACCTCATTTTGGCCGGCTATCGGCAGAAGTTTTTAGAATCACAACTACGCAATCGGGCAATTAACGTCCGCGATTTTATCCGTGGTTTAGGTAAATCAGATGTTTACCGCACCCAAGTAGCAGATATCAACTCCAACTATCGCCTAGTTGATATCACCCTAAAACGTTTCTTAGGACGCGCTACTTACAACAAGGATGAACAAATCGCCTGGTCAATCGTTATTGCTACCAAAGGATTACACGGATTTATAGATGCCCTATTGGCATTAGATGAGTATACAGACAACTTTGGTGATGACATCGTTCCCTACCAACGTCGTCGTTTTGGCGATCGCCCCTTTAACTTGGCCAACCCCCGTTATAATGCCTACTGGCGTGATACCCAAAATATTCGCGGTCTGGCAGGTCGTTCCTTCTACAGCGCTCGCATATCAGGAGAACTGACTACAGCAGATATCCGTCGAGCCATTCCTGCCAACTTCTTCATCATGGCTGGATCTATTATTACCAACGAATATAACTACCAACGCAGCTTGGCCACTGCTCAATCTTATGTTAGTAGCGGCGATATTCCTGATATGAGCAGAGATAATCAACAACAACCCACAGTTAAACCCGTTCCTGTTTCCTTACCCTATCGTTACATCCCCGGAATCGCTAAAAATTAGTGATTGCTAATTGGTCATTGCTAAGAACAACTAACAACTGACAACTGACAACTAACAACTAAAAAACATGACAATACCCTTACTAGAATACAAACCCAGTTCTCAAAACCAGAGGGTTTCTGGTTATGAAGTTCCTAATGACGATACACCCACAATTTACCGCATCGAAGACTATGCCTTTAATGGAGAAGTAGAAGCCTTAATTTGGGCCGCCTATCGCCAACTGTTTAGTGAACACGTCATCCTCAAATTTTACCGCCAAAGTAATTTAGAATCCCAGGTAAAAAATAAAGCCATTACTGTCCGCGATTTCATCCGTGGTTTAGCTAAATCTGAAGCTTTCCAAAGTCTGGTAATTCAGACCAATTCTAACTACAGATTAGTAGAAATTGCACTAAAACGCCTATTAGGCCGCCCACCCTACAACAAACAAGAGGAAATTGCTTGGTCTATTGTCATTGCCACCAAAGGCTGGGGTGGTTTTGTTGATGCTTTGCTAGATTCTGAAGAATATCAAAGCAACTTTGGAGATAACATCATTCCCTACCAAAGACGGCGTTATAAAGATAGACCCTTTAACTTGGTAACACCACGATACAGCGAATATTGGCGTGACCAATTAGAAGAAGCTCGTTATAAATGGGGTGACATTAAAAACTTTTTGGAGATGGCAAATTCTATTAAGATTAAAACAGTTACCTATACCCCTGTTAGCACAGCCAATATCCAAATTCCTAACACGACAAGAGAAACAATACCTACAGGTATTCCCTTTTCCATTAGTCCTAGTGCTAGTTTTCCTGTGGGCTAAATGGTTTTTTAACTACCTGGGGAATTTTGGTTGTCAAATTCCAAAAGTTTGTATTTTTTAAGGATTTTAATTTTTAGTTATTTTGCCAATATTTATGAGCTTCTAAGATGCCAACTTTACTAAAAGGCAGGTTCTTGAAAATGGCAATTCCTTTACTTGAATACAAACCTACAACCCAAAATCAAAGAGTTAGTAGCTTCGGTACAGCAGATACTAATGAAGATAGCCCTTATATCTACCGGATTGAAAATGCTAACTCTCCTGGGGAAATTGAACAACTAATTTGGGCGGCCTATCGTCAAATCTTCAACGAACAGGAGATCCTCAAGTTTAACCGCCAAATTGGCTTAGAAACCCAATTCAAAAACAGATCAATGACGGTTAAAGACTTCATTCGTGGTTTGGTGAAATCAGAACGGTTTTATCAGCTAGTTGTGACACCAAATAACAACTATCGCTTGGTAGAAATTTGTCTGCAAAGGATTTTAGGTCGTTCTCCCTACAATGAACAGGAAAAAATTGCTTGGTCAATTCAAATTGCTACCCTGGGTTGGAGTAAATTTGTGGATGTTCTAATTGATAGTCAAGAGTATAACCAAGCCTTTGGTGATTACACTGTACCCTATCAACGCAAACGAATGACCACAGAACGACCCGTTAGCTTTACAACCCGCTATGGTGCTGATTATCGTGATCGGGCAGGTATTGTCCAAAAAAATCGCTATATTACTTCATGGCGTGGGTTATTTTCCCCAAATTCAGGTCAAAATGTTGATTGGGGTGCCTTGTCTGCTGTATTACTGGTAATAACCGCAGGAATCACCTTCCTATTAATCCTTAATTGGTTAGGTATGAATTCTATTCACTAACCTTTTCGAGGGAAAATAAGATCGAAAGGAAACAGGGAATAACTAACGGAATTTAGACCCTATGGAAACTTCCTGCTCATATTTGTGAGAGTCTGTTAATTCTCTTTTTGGGCATCACAAATAGGTAGAACTCTTCCCTGTTTCCTGTTCCTTCCCAGTCGTCTAACTGGGGAAAACCCAAGACTGGACTGTTCTCTAATTCATTATCTCTGTTTAATTTGATAATAAAAGGAAAAAACAACATGGCATTGCCATTACTTCAATACAAACCCAGCAGCCAAAATCACCGAGTAACCAGCTTTGGTATTGCTGACCAAAATGAAGATACACCTTATATCTATCGTTTAGAAGACGTTAGTTCTTACACCGACATTCAAAACATCATTTGGGCTGCTTATCGTCAGGTTTTCAGCGAACATGAAATTCTCAAGTTTAACCGTCAAGGTACTTTAGAATCTCAACTGAAAAACGGTTCTTTGTCAGTCCGTGATTTTATCCGTGGTTTAGCTAAATCTGAAGCTTTCTATCGTTTAGTTTGCTCTGTTAACAATAACTACCGCTTAGTAGATATCACCCTCAAACGTTTGTTAGGTCGTTGTTCCTACAATAAAGAGGAAGAAATTGCCTGGTCAATTGTCATTGCTACTAAAGGCTTTAGTGGGTTTGTTGATGCTTTATTGGACAGTCCAGAGTACACCCAAAGTTTTGGTGAGAATACCGTACCTTACCAACGTAAACGATTAGTAGATCGTCCCTTTAATTTGGTAACACCTCGTTACGGTGAAGACTTCCAAGAAACAGCAGGTACAGTCAAAACCGATTGGCGCATTACTTTGGAGAAATTCTACAACCGCAAGTTGGCAGTACAAAAATTATCCGAAGGTGATCCTCGCAAATTTGCGGGTATGGCTGCTGCGGTGTCTGGTCGAGGTAACTATGCTCAAAAGCTATCCTCTTTTGACATTGATTACCTCAATGCTGTTCCCTACCGTGGCAAACGCTAATTATTAGAAAATATCCAGTTTTTAGGGTGTGTTACGAAGGTAATTCTCGACGCACCCTAAATTTATAGCGGTTTTCACTTGAGTGAGATACAATCAAATGTACTATAAAAAGAAAATGAGTAATCTTTGGTGTCAGAAATGAAAGCATATTCTCTAGATTTACGAAAAAAATTATCGAAACCTACGAACAGGAACAGATATCGCAACGCAAATTATAAACAGACACGCTCCAAACTGGCTCTAACAATTAATTAAGTCTACTTACTTAGCGAATACATTTACATTAATCATTCCGCAATTCTTGGGTGCGCTCCCGTGTCATTCTAGCAAGACAACTATAGTTGAAACCTACCCTTTGTACGCCGCCCCACATACTACTTCTATATTCACAATTTGTATCTCTATATTTAATCCATGCTTGTTCGGCGCGAATTAATTTTTGTTTACGTTCGGCAGACAAATCTGAGATAACTTGCTTGTAGACTCGGTTGAGTTCTCTATTTGCTTGCTCGTAATCTTTACGAAAGCATTCTGTTTGTTCTGATAAACTTGTGTCATTTGAGCAATTAAGTTCTTTGACAGCAATAACAGCTTGTGTTACAGATTTTTGTGCTAATCCGGCTATACCTGTAAATGTTACAACAGATAAAATCAATCCGATTGTGAAACTTTTTCTTAGTAGATTTTTCATTGTTTACTCCTGAGAATCACTTATGCAAATACATTAAAGCTTTTGTCTAATCTTCATGAAAGCAACCCCGGTAACTAAAGCTGCACATTGACCCCAATAATCAACATTCGAGAACCCAGTTATCTGACTCATATTTAAACTACCGATTCCATAAAATGATTGCTGGATAAACCACCAAAATAAGTAGAAGATAACTGGTATTTCTATAGGTATATATAAAATAAATAAAGTCAGAACTGAATATATTTTAGCTTGAGGGAATTTGATGATATATACTCCTAAGATGGATGCAATAGCTGCATTTGCACCAATTATTGGTGCTGTTATACTGGATGATAATATAATTTGCACTAAGCCAGAAAAAACGCCGGTAGTTAAGTAAAGTAATAAATATTGTCTATGTCCTAAAGTACTTTCTACCGTCTTGCCAAAAACCCATAAAAACAACATATTGCCTAAAATTTGGGCGAAGCTACCATGAATAAACAGCGATACGGGAATTGCAAGCAACCGCCAGAATACAATTATCCAAGCCGCATAATTGTATAAAAAAGCGTTAGCAATTGCTAAGTTTATTTGAGATGGAATGATTCCCCAATTATTTATTAAATATCCTAATTCCCCAGTCCAGCTTAAATTTATTTCCCAAATAAATATGACTAAATTAATCCCAATTAACCAATAATTAACAATGGGTTTTTGCCAACTGCGAATATTATCATCTATAGGAATCATTGTTTATTTCAATAGCTGTGAGCAGTTATCAGTAGACTTATGGTGGAAATTAATGTAGAGACGTTCTATAGAACATCTCTACAAGGGTTGTAGAAAACACTTATGTAATTTTCACCACAGGTCTAGTGAGCAGTTAACTGTTAACTGTTAACTACTCCTTGCTCTGACTTTACCAAAATCCAGATAAAATCTAAAATACAAATCACCAGTTACCGGAAAAAATCTCAAGTCCTTACAACTTGAGCCAAAATTATGGATGTATTAGAACTAAAACGCGAAATCGAAACGTTGTCTAGCCGCCTGGGTAAAACCCAGGACTATCTTTGACGTACCCGCACTCAAAGCCAAAATTCACGACTTAGAACAAATCTCAGCCCAAACAGAATTTTGGGACGACCAAACCCAAGCACAAAACACCCTGCAAGAACTCAATGATTTAAAATCCCATTTAGATCAGTATTACCAGTGGCACGCTAACTTAGACGATACCAGGGCAGTGGTTGAGTTATTGGAACTAGAAACCGATACAGCATTGTTAAAGGAAGCGGAATCTACCATCACTAAACTCAATCATGACCTTGATCAATGGGAACTACAACAACTACTTTCTGGAACTTACGACGATAAGGGGGCAGTTCTGACAATTAACGCTGGTGCTGGTGGTACAGACGCGCAAGACTGGGCATTTATGCTGATGCGGATGTATACTCGTTGGGCAGAAGATCATGGTTACAAAGTCACCCTTGCGGAAGAATCAGAAGGTGACGAAGCTGGCATCAAATCCGCCACCCTAGAAATTACCGGACGTTACGCCTACGGTTACTTACGTTCGGAAATGGGTACTCATCGCTTAGTGAGAATTTCCCCCTTCAATGCTAACGGTAAACGACAAACCAGCTTTGCGGGGGTTGAGGTGATGCCACAAATAGATAACACCGTCAAGTTAGATATTCCAGAAAAGGATTTAGAAATTACCACCACCCGTTCTGGAGGTAAAGGTGGACAAAACGTTAACAAAGTGGAAACCGCAGTGCGAATAGTTCACCTACCCACAGGTTTAGCAGTGCGTTGTACGGAAGAACGTTCCCAACTGCAAAACAAAGAAAAAGCGATCGCCCGTCTCAAAGCCAAACTATTAGTGATAGCTAAGGAACAACGCGCCCAAGAAATAGCGGAAATTCGTGGCGATATGGTCGAGGCCTCCTGGGGTAATCAAATCCGTAACTACGTGTTTCATCCTTACCAAATGGTGAAAGACCTACGGACAAACGTAGAAACAACAGCCATCAACGATGTCATGAATGGTGAACTAGATATGTTCATTCAAGCCTATCTAAGACAAGAAAACCAGATAGTTGATGAGTAATGGGTAAGCGTAGTAATCAACTATGGGACTTACACAACTGGCATATTGGTAGGTGGGTCAGATATCAAGAATTTAGTTATTTACATAAATTATGGTGTCTGATGCACCCTACAACTGAACTCTTGCCCCAGGAACTCCCCATAAACTGTTAAAGTAATAAAAGAGATAATTAACGAATGAATTATGGATAAGTCCCCTACCTCAGAGCCCCAACCTACTTATGTGAAACTGGCCATGCGAAACATGGTCAGAAAAGGTGGAACTTCCCTCAAACACTTTGGACTAACAGCCATAGGACTATTATCAGTCCTAGTGGGTTTGGCATATCTTACCCGCTAAGAGAGGAAAACCTGTGCCTTTACGGGTGGAATTATATTTGGAAAATTGTGTTGATGACTCTTGTTCCATAGCCATCAATATTGGTGATGATTATCCAATTCCTGACGAAACTTGGGAAAACTGGTTTCAGCAATGGTTAGAAATTCTTCAAGAATATCTACCAACTGCACCTAGTTATGAAATTAGCTTGCGTTTGACAAACGATACAGAAATACAAGCTCTCAATTCCCAATATCGTCAGCAGGATCAACCTACAGATGTTCTCGCTTTTGCATCTCTGGAGGCAGATTTACCACGGGATGAGGAAATGCTGGCCTCTATGCCTTTGTATTTAGGGGATGTTGTAGTGTCTATAGATACAGCCAAACGCCAAGCGCAACAGCAGGAACATAGTTTATCTACAGAGTTAGCTTGGTTAACTGCCCATGGTTTATTGCACTTGTTAGGCTGGGATCATCCAGACGCGGAAAGTTTGATGGAAATGTTGACTCAGCAAGTTGTGTTACTGAAAGAAATAGGTATTAATATTGACTTGGATTTATAAATGTATCTTGACAACTAGGAGGCTGGGTAATTAGGGAAATATCCGCTAAGTGCAAAGCTACTCACACTGGAGAAATCCTAATTAAACAAGTTATGTCCTTGGGTAAAGAATCTCATCGGCTTTAGCCTTGAGAGTGTCAATTTGTGGTGGAGAGATTTAAAATAACCTACAATTACCACAAAAGTTAATTTGGCTATTAGAATCGCTTAATCCCCACTTTTTGATCTATGTCACCAAAAGTTTCGCACTCACCCACCAATAACAGCCTACCAACGCTTGTGTCTAAAGATAGGGAACTTTCCTGGCAAATTGCCTCTAACTTATTGATTAGTTTTAAGTATGCTTGGGCTGGAATTGTCTATGCTTTTCAGACTCAACGCAATTTCCGCATTCATGTAGCCCTTGGAATTCTAGCTATTGGATTAAGTGTATTTTTACGTTTAGAAACAGTAGAAATATCTATTATTGCTATAACTAGCGGTTTAGTCTTGACTTTAGAGTTAGTCAATACTGCCATTGAATCCATTGTAGACCTGACTGTAAAACAGTCTTATCATGAGTTGGCAAAAATCGCTAAAGACTGTGCTGCTGGTGCTGTACTGGTTTCAGCTTTGGTGGCATTGTTGGTTGCAGGGACGCTATTGTTACCTCCTTTAGCGGGTTTAATTCTCTAGCTGATAGATCCGGGAAATCGGCAACAGGGTGTTATATCATTTGAGGGTGGAAAATTGTTCATGTTTGTTGGGGTTGGTAGTTGGTAATTAGTAGGTGATTGGAAATAAACAATTACTAATAAACAAGTCATATCATCAGTAACTACCTGAACTTTTTGGATATGTTTATAAAATTAGGTAAAAATTGTGATATTAGTCATTGATAATTACGATAGCTTCACGTATAATCTAGTACAGTATTTAGGGGAATTGGCGGCGGAGTTTCCCGTTGCTGAGGATCTACAAGTAGTGCGAAATGACAAGATTACTGTGGAGGAAATTAAACGATTAAAACCGGATGCTGTGGTAATTTCCCCAGGACCGGGTCGTCCAGATGATGCGGGGGTGTCTTTGGAGGCGATCGCCCAACTGGGAGATCAAGTAGCAATTTTGGGGGTGTGTTTAGGACATCAAAGTATTGGTCAGGTCTTCGGTGGTAAGATCGTTTCTGCTCCGGAATTGATGCACGGTAAAACCTCCCAGGTATCACATACAGGTATAGGAGTTTTCCAAGGTTTAGAAAATCCTTTGACCGCTACCAGATATCATAGTCTAGTCATTGAGCGGGAAACTTGCCCGGAAGTATTGGAAATCACCGCTTGGGTAGAAGATGGAACAATTATGGGTGTGAGACACCGGAACTACCCTCACATTCAAGGAGTCCAGTTTCATCCAGAAAGTGTTTTAACTTCTTTGGGTAAGGAATTACTGCGAAATTTTCTGCGAAGTTTGTAAAGCGAGAATATGTCAACCACTCATCACTTCCCTTCAGGTAAGTGAGGGCTTGTGAAGCCTAGTTGCCCAGACTCAGTTCTTAACCGAACTACGTTAGAGGTAAGAGTTAAAGACCTACCAGGGGATGCGTAGCTAGTTCCCTGCTCTAGAACTTAAAAGTTAAACAGGCTTAAGGGTTAAACCAGTGCTTTTAAGATAGTTACAGACCTCTAACATTGTCAAAGCTAACATTACCCCAGAAATGGGAGGCTCTTCGGAGCAAAATATTATGTCCAAAGTATTTGTTTTAAACACTGAAAAAGATTGTTACAAATATGGAAAATCCAAGATTTATTAATTGCTCAACTGTCCCTTTCGTTGTTTGTGCTGGCGCACAAGATTACTCAAGGGACGTTTCACAGTTAACCCTCCATTCCTCCCATCACCAAACTGAGTACAGTTTTGGTGGGGGTCTCCTGGAGGTTTAGATGAAACGACGACAATTGATAGGCTATACTGGTGCGGGTTTAGTCACGGCTGTAATTACTAATTTAACTGCCCAAGTTCCAGTAAATGCTCAATCTGGTGGTGTGTCAATTCAGTGGTTAGGTCATACTTGCTTTTTGTTGACTACTAACAAGGCCAAAATCCTCATCAATCCTTTTCGCACGGCAGGATGTACAGCTAAATATCGTCCGCCAAAAGTTGCGGCTGATTTGGTATTAATTAGTAGTCAACTGTTGGATGAAGGTGGAATCGATCAAGTAGTGGGAAATCCTAAATTAGTTTATCAGCCCGGAGTCTATGAATTTCGCGGGGTGAAGTTCCAAGGTATTACCACAGATCATGATCGCAATGGTGGTAAAAGATTTGGTAAAAATATAGTTTGGAAATTGACCCAAGGAGGAATTAATCTCCTCCACTTGGGAGGACTGGCTGCACCTATTACCCTAGAACAAAAAATCCTTATGGGTAGTCCTGATGTGTTATTTATTCCCGTGGGCGGTAGTGCTAAAGCTTACACTGCCCAAGAGGCAAAGGACGCTATTGCAGTTTTAAATCCTAAGTTGGTCATCCCCACCCACTACCGCACCCAAGCAGCTGATCCTAATCGGTGTGATATTACCCCGGTAGATGATTTTCTGGCTTTAATGTCGGGTGCAAGTGTCCGCAGGAGTAATAGTGACACTGTGGCGATTAACTCTCAGAACTTGCCAGCAAAGACGGAAATTCAGGTTTTGAGTTATCAGTTTTAAGATTGTCGGTTGACTACATTACACCACAACTCTGGAATCCTGACCCCGACTTCTTAGGGAGGTCGGGAATTCTTTGGTTGTTAATCAATTACAAGATAGTTCTTCCTTATCGACTTTATCATAACATATCCAAAATGGGTTGTCAATAGATTTCCTATTCATTAGCGCGAAGATTTTTCAGAAAATAGCGATCGCCTACGATAAAATCATAGCGATCGCTGAATATATTTATCAACAGTCAACTGTTAACTATCAACCTGTATACCATTCTGGAGTTAGCTTATCAGCATCAGCAACAGGAGTTTCAGTGGCTAAAGTTCCATTCATCGTCCAGATTTTATCTGCGGATGTTTGTTGATCACGCCAGTAAATATCTGTTTTACCATCACCATTAAAATCGCCCAAGGATGCAGTCAAACCGGGGGTATTGCTAGGTAGGAAAGCTTCAGAACTGATGGTTGTACCATCCATTAACCAAGCGGTATTTGCGCCTGTAGTCGCATTATGCCAGAAGACATCTGTTTTACCGTCGCCATTCAAATCACCAATTCTGGCGGTCCAGTTTGCACCCAATGTGCTAACAACACCTTCAGTCACAAAAACGCCATTCATTGTCCAAATCTTATTTTCACCTGTTTGTGAGTTGCGCCACAAAACATCAGTCTTGAAGTCGCCATTAAAATCGCCTAAAGTGTAATTCCAAGAAGCATCTTGGGATTGGAGATTATACTTAGTCGCTTGACTACCATCCATAAACCAAGCGGTATTTTCTCCTGTGGTGGTATTACGCCAGAAAATATCGCTCTTACCATTACCATCAAAATCAACAATAGTTGCAGTCAATCCGGGAGTAGTCTTTTCTAGGACGGTGGCATTAACTACTTTTGTTCCATCCATTTGCCAAATGGCATTTTCTCCCGTGGTAGCATTGTTCCAGAAAATATCGGTTTTGCGATCGCCATTAAAATCGCCAATATTTGCAGTCCAACCCGTATCAACTCGATCTAAAGTTAAATAACTGGAAACTTTTGCACCATCCATGAGGACAATTACATTATCACCTGTTGCCTTATTGCGTAATAAGAAATCTGTCTTATTATCGCTATTAAAATCAGCAGTTTTATAAGTCCAGGTATTTAAGTCATATTTACCTAAAGAGGCCTGTTCTAAAACTTGAGTTCCGTTCATCAACCGGACTAAAATTTCGCCGGTTTGAGCATTTACCCACAGTTTATCTGTTTTGCCATCACCATTAAAATCTGGAACAATTGCTGCACTGGTTAAATAGGGATTAGGATTGGGGTTAACACTGCCGCCGATTGGTAATTGTGGTACAGCAAGCAAAGGATCTGCTTGTGCTTGAGGAGCAAAACTTCTACTAATATCATTATCAGAAAATGTTGTTAAAGATTCTGATTTTTTAATTGATGTTGCTGCCCAGGCATTTGTATCTAAAGATAAAGGAGATGAATAATTAGTCATGATGTGTTTTTATCAGTAATTAACCTCTATTTTTAAGGTCTTTACTATGAAGATTCTGTCAACAGAAAACATTTGTTTAATTATTTTAGTGAAATGTCATTATTTAGAGACATTTTAATAATGTTTATCTCCACTAACTTGAAAAATTTAAAGTAATATCTAAACAATCAAAAAAGATTTTATTTTATGTTTATTTATGTCATTTTTTAAAAACAAAATCCTGTTTCTTTGACAATCTCAGTTACAGAAGTTAAGTAAGTAGATGAGAATAAATCAAAGTAGATTAAGTAATGTAAAAAAATGAGCTGCTTTGGTAGTGAGGACTCCTCAAATGAGGAATAAATTCCTGACTACAAACTTTGAATTATTCAGTCCGTTCTACTTATCCGCCATTGGCGAAAATTGCCATTATCTATTAAAATCAAGACAGAATAAAATATCACCTTCTAGTATCAAATTACTAACTATGCAAACAGAATATCGCCAGCGTCGTGAACAGTTAATGGCGAAAATAGGCAATGCTACAGCGATTTTTAGAAGTGCGCCAACAGCAGTTATGCACAACGATGTCGAATATGTTTATCGCCAAGACAGTGATTTCTTTTACTTAACTGGTTTTAATGAAGCCCAAGCGGTGGCAGTATTAGCACCCCATCATCCAGAACATCGCTTTATATTATTTGTACAACCTAAAGATCGAGAAAAGGAAGTTTGGAGTGGTTATCGTTGTGGAATAGATGCAGCAAAAGAAGTTTATGGTGCAGATGTAGCTTATCCCATTGCAGAGTTAGATGAGAAGTTACCCCAATATTTAGAAAAAGCCCATTGTATATATTATCATTTAGGACGCGATCGCCATTTTAACGACAGAATTATTAAACATTATCAAAGTTTACTTCGCACCTATCCCAAACGCGGTACAGGCCCCACATCCATTGCTGACCCTGGTACTGTCCTTAACACCATGCGACTACATAAAAGCAAAACAGAATTAGACCTTATGCGTCAAGCTGTGGAAATTGCCGTAGAAGCACATAACCATGCCTTGCATACCACAGCATCAGGACGTTATGAATATGAAATTCAAGCCGAAATAGAACATATTTTCCGGGTACGAGGTGGCATGGGTCCAGCTTATCCTTCCATTGTCGCATCAGGTAAGAATGCTTGCGTACTGCATTATATCGAGAACAATTGTCAAATGCAAGACCATGATTTACTCTTGATTGATGCTGGTTGCGCTTATGGTTATTACAACTCTGATATTACCCGGACATTTCCCATTAGTGGTAAGTTCACACCAGAACAAAAAGCACTATATGAAATAGTATTAGCAGCACAAAAACAAGCCATAGCAGAAGTAAAGCCAGGTAATTCCTTCCATGCACCTCATAATGCAGCAGTGCGGATATTAACAGAGGGATTAGTCCAACTGGGTTTACTTAAAGGGGAAATTGACAAATTAATCGCAGAGGAAAAATACAAACCCTTTTATATGCACCGTACCAGTCATTGGTTAGGTTTAGATGTTCATGATGTAGGAGTGTATCAACTTGGAGAAGACCCCCAAACCTTACAACCGGGCCAAGTGCTAACCATAGAACCAGGACTTTATATTGTACCGGATACCAAACCCGCCGAAGACCAACCGGAAATAGACCCCCGTTGGGTAGGAATTGGCATTCGTATTGAAGATGACGTATTAGTTACCGCAGATGGAAATGAGGTTTTAACGGTGGGAGTTCCCAAGGAAATAAAGGATTTAGAAAGATAGTAGGAGACTTCCAAATACAAAAATATTCCAACATTTATTGCATTGCAAAATCTGTAGGGGTGGGGTTTCCCCACCCTCGATTGTATTGTATCCGAACGATAACCGCTAGTAATCACAGTGGTTTTGCTAATGCAGCTTATTACTTATTGATTTGATGGGATAAAATCGAAGAAAATGGGATAAAATCGAAGAAAATAGATGAAGAATATTATGACAGCTTCTCTTTATGAGCGTGATTTTTTACTTTGGACAATAGATACTGCTAGTAAACTGAAAACACATGATTTTGCACAATTGGATTTAGAAAACTTGATTGAGGAAATTGAAGATTTGGGAAGAAGTCAAAAAAAAGAACTGAAAAGCCGACTTTTAGTTATCTTGGAACATTTACTAAAAAGATTGTACGTTAATTCACCAGATAACTATCGTGGTTGGGAAACTACAATTAATGAACAAAGACGACAATTAGAATTAGAAATTGAAGATTCTCCTAGTCTAAAAACCATCTGGGATGAATCTTTTAGTGCTGCTTGGAGAATTGCGCTTAAAGGAGTTCGTAAAGATTATCCACAAGTTACATTTCCTGATATTTGGTCATATTCTCAAGATATAGATTCCATGTTAGATTGCGATTTTTGGAAAGACTAAAAAAGTATTTTAAACCCACGCAAGTGGGTTTTGCTTGTGTAGCTGCAACTTCTAATCGCCTGGTACAAAACTTACAGAAAAATGAGGGAAAATAACTATGAACCGTGAAGAAGTGCTACAAATTCTCAGAACACATCAACAAGAACTACAAAATTTAGGAGTAAAATCCCTAGAATTATTTGGTTCTGTTGCTCGTAATGAAGCTCATTCTGATAGTGATGTGGATTTATTAGCAGAATTATCTGAATCAATGAGTTTATTTCAGTTTATTGAAGCTAAACTCTATATTCAGGATTTTAGGACTTACGCAAGATTCATGGAATAACGAACCACAGAGGCACGGAGGTCACGGAGAAATGAGGATTTGAGAGATATTTTGCGTAAGTCCTGACTTACTTATGCTCCGTACCAAAAATTGATCGGCGCAAATTCTGCCAATATTCAGGAGTTACAAGTTCTGCTTCTGAGTCCAAACTTTCTTGCAACCCACATTCCGCACCCCAAACTGTCACAGAGGTAAATTACGTAGAGAAAAAACCAAAGTGAGCATAAAAATAAACATAATTGGAACACAATCGCGTCTGGCTAAGGCGTGAAAGTCTACTGAGGGATAACTGCTCCCATGCTCCCGTTGAAGTAGGAAGTAAAGTCTAGTTTTGTCTAGGTTTTGTATAGCAGATTAAAATTAGTTGCAGACGGAAATCAATTATTTTAGTGAGACCACATCATGGTGAATTTGTACAGTACGTAAGTTCTAGTCTAGTAGCGGAACCAAGATTAATGCAGATGTCAATGGTTCGTTACAAATCTCAAAAAAAGTATTCCCCAATAGACCTGTGGTGAAAATTACATAAGCGTTTTCTACAACCCTTGTAGAGACGTTCTATAGAACGTCTCTAAATTAATTTCCACCAAATGTCTAATGCTTACACCGCAAAGGAGATAGAAAGTGCAACTGTTGCACCTTTGAAGGTTTTGCCTTTATAAAGACAAGAATCATTACGTATTTCTACATTAGTAGATTTTAGTAGGTTTTGTCAAACGGTAATGGGATTCAATCTATCGTGTAAACATAAAAAAGCTCAGGAACTAATGCCTGAGCCTTCGTTAAACAGCTATTTTAAGCGTTGTAGCTATTAGTAGCGGTTATTACGATTCCCACTATAAGAACCGCGACTACCAAAACCGCCACGGTCTTCCTTAGGTTTAGCTTTATTTACTTTCAAATCACGACCCATCCATTCAGCACCATCTAGTGCTTCAATTGCTGCTTGTTCCTCAGCATCAGAGTCCATTTCTACAAAACCGAAACCGCGTAGTTTGCCTGTTTCCCGGTCAGTGGGTAGCTGTACGCGTTTTACAGAACCATACTCTTTAAAAACCTCAGTTAGCGCTTCTTGGGTGACTTGATAAGAAAGATTGCCTACATAAATTGACATAAACCTGCTCCAAAATCATAAGAGTGTAGAGATTTAGATTTCGGAGAAAAGTCTGTAAATACCAATGGTAAAAAGCCGATCAATACTAAAAACAAACGTGGTCCACCGAATTACTTCTCAAATACTATTATGGCATAAAAAATTTATATGTGGGGGGTAAATTAATAAAAAATTAATTATCCAGAGGGAAGTAGGAATGTAACCAGCAATTATCAATGCCATACTGAGATTGTTAGCAACCCCACAATCTCCTACCGGGTTTTCCCTGCAATCGTTCATGGGTATCTGTAAGTAAAGCGGGAATATCTAATTGTTCGGGACATTTAGGTAAACAATCGCCACATTCAGTACAACGGTTAGCTTTCATGCCAGGAAACCAATGACCTGCATTTTCAAACATAGCATAACGATATTTACCATAATCATTCATATCATAAGCTACAGCCAAATTTCTTAATCTTAAAACTTCGGGAATGTGAATATTTTCTGGACAAGGTAAGCAAGCATAACATTGATAACATCTATCAGTTAATAAAACATGATTTTGTTGATATTCTAATTTCTCTAAAATAGTAATTTCAGTTGTTGTTAATTGATTTTCATGATGAAAAATGTCCGAAGAAATTGCTAATTCTTCAGGCTTTGCAGGTCCAATACTCAAGGTAGTAATACGTTGATCACTAAGCAAAAAACGATAGTTAAAATTTAAGGGAGTCAATGGATGACAAAGTTCTGTTAAAGTTGGGGGTGGAGTATATAATTTTCCACCTTTATCGCCAGGAGAAATAATAAAAACACCCATATTTTTTTGTGATGCCAACTTAATGGCTGGGGCATTATGTTGAAAAAAATAATAATAATGGAGATTGACGAACTCAAATAAACCTGTATTTATAGCAGCTAAGATGATATCTAGTGATGCGTGGGTAGAAAAGCCAATATGTCTAACTCTACCATCATTAACGGCTTCCTGGGCAGCTTGCATACAACCGTTTTTCGATTGCACCCATGCTAAATGTTGCCAGGTATTTAGACCATGAATTGCCAAACAATCGAGATAATCTATATTCAACCGTTTTAAAGATTCATCTATGTAACGACTCATGGTGTCAGCATCAGGGGTGGGGGGAATTTTAGTAGTAATATAAATTTGATGTCGGGGGAGAGATAAACCAGCTTTAATGGCTGTTCCTAGATATATTTCGCTATCGCCATAACCTCTAGCTGTTTCTAAGTGATTAATTCCTAAAGATAGGGCTTTTTCAATAGTTTCGTGGGCATTTTTGCTATCAGTTAAATAGCGCATTGTTCCCAAAGAAAAAACAGAAAGTTGTAAATTAGTTTTACCAAAAAGACGATATTGCATAGATTAGTGACTGTTAACTGTTGAAACTTATCGAGGTTGGGAAAAAATGGAGAAATTGTAGATTTTTTGAGGATTTTCTAATTTTTCTCCATTCTCATTATTTATAACTTAGTCACCATTGCCAAATCTCTTGATCAAATCTTCAGGACGAAGATTAGAAATAAATTCCCGGAAGGCTTGCTGTTCAGCTTCATCAGCATCACGGTCTACGGGAATAGAAGCATCAGCTACGACTTCTTCCATAACCCAAATTGGTGTATTTGTCCGTAAAGCAATAGCGATCGCATCACTGGGACGAGCATCAATCTCTTTTTTCACCTCCCCTTGCTGAAGAATCAAGGCCGCATAGAAGGTATCCTTTTGCAAAGTATGAATAATAACCTTATCTAAAGTCATATTCCATGCTTCCAGCATATTCACCATCAGGTCATGGGTTAAAGGTCGAGGGGGCTTTTGATTTTCCATTGCCCCCATAATTGCCCTAGCTTGTTCCTGGCCTATATAAATGGGTAAAGCGCGACGATCTGAACCATCCTTCAGAAGTACAATTGGACTGCGGGTGATTGCATCTAATGCTATACCAGCGACTTTCATTTCTATCATTGGTTCAGCCTCTAAAATTCTTGAATCGCTTGGGACTACGTAGTAGGTAACACTCTCTTTCTGTTCTTCCTGGGGCAGAAATAAACATAGGGTTTTTCTAGTCTATAATGCTTCTATTAAACTGAAATAGCATAACGACGTGTAAGCCATAATCTGGGTGAATCACAGCCTTAAATTATCGAAATTGCCCAAGTGTCGAGGAAATTAACTAATGATAAAACACAAAACGCAAACAGACTTACCACTATCTCGCCTCTTACCTTTTAGCTATTATCTGTTATAACTCCACACAGAAGTTTACCTTCCTTCTACCTATCTATTGATCAGGTATAAATCAGACTATTTTGCACGGACTTTAACCACTAATTTATGATCCTTCATATTTTATCCTTCTTTAATCTTATGATTCAAGTATGCCTTGGGATTGATGCTAATATATTAATGTTGATTTAGCAAAATCAAAAAAAATTAGACTGGCGAGGCTTTACATTTTCTCCTGGAATTGTTAGTTAATTTCCGCCAAAATTAGGCAATAAATAGATTTAGTTTTGCAAAAGCCGTGTTTACAGGATTAATCCAAGGTTTAGGAACGATCAAACCCCTAGGGGGAGATTTGTGGCAGATTAATTGTCTTAATCAACTAGAGACAATAGTTCAGGATTTGGCTTATGGTGATAGTGTGGCGGTAGATGGAGTCTGTTTGACAGTTGCGAAGATCTTACAAGATGGATTTATTGCCACCGCTTCACCGGAAACTTTGGGGCGCACCATATTAGGTAAAAAAGAAACTCAACAAAGATACGTCAACTTAGAAGCGTCACTGCGGGTAGGTGGTAAAGTTGGCGGTCATTTTGTCATGGGTCATGTAGATGGAATTGGTCAGTTAATTGCATCAGTACAAACTGCTACTTCTTGGGAAATGACCTTTGTAGCACCACCTGAGATTGCCCGCTATATAGTTTCTAAAGGTAGCATCGCTATTAATGGTATCAGTCTTACTATAGCTGAATATACACCTGAATCATTTCAATTTACAGTTGCCGTCATCCCCCTCACCTACAGCGAAACTAATCTCAGTCATTTAGTTCCTGGTAGTTGGGTAAATTTAGAAGGCGACATCCTTGGTAAATACGTGGAAAAATTCCTCATATCAGGAAATAATCACCATCAACAAGAGGAAATCACATCTGCATTTTTAGCAGAAAACGGGTATTTGTAGAAGGGACAGGGCGAACCGCAGTTCGCCCCTGTAAGCGTCAGAGGTCAATCATCAACCGTTGACCATAAATTTAACGAGCTTGGGCTGTTTTTGTTCCTTGAGTTCTTCCTAGCAACTGACTCAGACCACCTTGTAACTGCACACCTGGGTCAACAGCTACCCATCCATTTGGGGTGAGGTGACGGATTTCAAAATGGAGGTGGGATCCAGTAGAGTTACCAGTGCTACCCACTCGGCCAATGACAGTTCCTGCTTCTACTACTTGACCAGGTTGAACCAAGATTTCGGACATATGCCCGTAGAGGGTTTGTTGAGCCGAACTGTGATTGATAATTACAGCTAAACCATAACCACCGATCCAACTAGCTGTTTCCACTTGACCTCTGGCGGCTGCTAAAATTGGTGTTCCCGTAGGTGCGCCGATATCTGTACCAGCGTGGAAACGGCGATCGCCTGTGATAGGATGTATTCGCCAGCCAAATAATGAAGTAATGGGTGCAGCTACCGACAAAGGAAAGACAACTCCTGAACCGCCACCACCATAGGCTAGGGTATTACTACCAGGAACTTGAGGCAATACAGAGGCTAAGGAGAAGTCATAGGAGACCATACTCGGACGGGGAGCAACATTTCCCTCCATCATCGGTGCTGGTAAACCACCTACCTGGGGAGCGATGGGGGTAGAATTTACCCTAGTCGTATTAAATTCCTTGGGACTGGGGATAAAACGATTAGCAGTATAACTAGCCTTAGTGTGACTACTGGGATTATTTCTGGAAATCTGCCAATTATTTGGAGTTTGACCAATTTTGTTGACAGTATTAGCCACAATCCCAGCTACATTATCCTGTCCTTGGCTATTTGCTGTGATCGTTCTTAACACTGGAGCAACTACAGGTAATTTAGCTGTTTCACTTTTTTTGAGCCAAGTTGGTACAGATTCTTTGGACTTAGCTACAGTAGAAGCTTGTGGTGATTTAGCACACCTATTTTGTTCCGTAGTAACACTAGCACCACAACCGCCAGCACGTTCTGTTACTACTACGGAAGTAGGAGGTTCATAGTTACTTGTGTTTGTATTCTTGTAGTCTGTAGGATCAATATAAGCGTTGTTATAATCCGTTGTATCCTTGCCAGTGTTTTGAGAATTATTTGCTGACTGTACTACCTCTGGCAATTTTTTCATGCCAGAGTCACTTTCACTAACAGCAGGTTGAGTATTTTCCTCTTTTGGCTTAGTAATTCTTACACTGGCGGTAGGTTGAGTATTTTCCCCTTTTGGCTTAGTAATTCTTACAGTCTCCCTATCAGAAGTCTGTTGAACATTGAGCCTCTTTTTCAGATTAGCTTGCCGAGCAGAAAAATCTACCTGTGGCTTGGCTGTTTCTGTAATCACAATTTCTTTCTGGACTTGATTTGTGGCTGCGGATGGTTGGGAATTTTCAATAGTCGGGACAACATTATCTATTGAGGAAAATTCCGTTTGAGCAGTGACAAAACCACTACTAATAAGACTAACACTACTTAGTAGACATAGACCTTGAGCTGGTAATCTAGAAGCAAGGCGTTTACTCATACCACCGTAGTAAAAATTTTTATGGGCAGATTTATGGCGCTGCATCATTTTTCCCTTGCGTTGTGTGTAATAAGTTGACTGTAAGAATTAAGGAGTTTAGTAGTTCAGGAGGTAGACGAAGTGAACGGCCGTTTACCTTTACAGGAGTTTAAAAGAAATTTCCTCCCTGCTCCCCCCTGCTTCTGTACTACCTATTCCTTGAATGATTTTTGACGATAACCCAAACTAATTGTACCTGGTTGCACAGAAATTTCCGGTATTACCCCTGCTTTTGAATCATAAGTTGCCATTTGTAAACGGAGATTACCCTCTTGAGTAACTCCTACTACTGTACCTAAAGAATTATTGACATAGACCTGATCACCCATATTTGTGAGTACATCAAGATAGCCAGACAAAAGAATATTTATTCCTTCGACCTGTAGACAGTCTATACCGGACTTAATTCCTAGTAAAACCTGAGCAGTTAGGATTTCTAAATAATGAATTATCTGACAATTATGGGAATTTTGCCATAATTGCAGATTAATTCCTGTTTCTGGGACTTCATTTGTCCAGTTAATACCAACACCAATTACAGCTTGAGTAATTTTTCCCCGATTAACTTTGGTTTCTGTTAAAATTCCGCCTAACTTACGACCATCTAATACTAAATCATTTGGCCATTTTATGCCTATCGGTAGACCACATTTTTGTAACTGTGCTGTAATGCCCCATGCAGTAGCTAAAGTCAGTTGATAACTGCTAGTGGCTTGCAATTGAGGATCTATTGCTATGGAAAGATATAAACCACCAGTAGAAGAATGCCACTGACGACCCCATTGTCCTCGCCCTGCTGTTTGTTGAGTAGCAATAACTACACAACCAGATTTTTCTCCTTGATTAATTAGTTGCCACAGGACTTGATTTGTGGAGGATACAGTGTTAAATATATGTAGAGAGAATGGTAAATTTTGTTGCTGATATTCTAGTTTTAAGCTATCTACCAAAAGTTGCCGATTAAATTCCACCGCAGTTCCCCATAGTTCAGTTCAAAATTTTTTTGGTTTTGGGCAAATCTTTTTGGCTGTTGTTCAAGTTAGCATTGATTGAAGATTGTTAATTTTCTCTTGAGGTTTGGTTAAAGATGCACACTTGGCAATGGTACGATTGGGAAGGTCTACCTTACCTGACTTGTAATTTACTCAAACCCTGGCCACACGGTTTCTTTACCCAACAGTTTTGGCCACGTCCACCCCATGAACTAACTCAAGCGCTACAACCAGAGGCTTCAGTATATCGTTTAAAACAGGTACATGGCAATACTGTTTTAACTCCCCAGGAAGTTGATGATCACCTGAATGCCAGTGATGATAATTTGGCTTTGGCAGATGGTTTAATTAGTCAACAACCTTTACAAGCTGTTTGGGTGGCTTCTGCTGATTGTACACCTGTGTTGATTGGAGATGTGAAAACCGGACAGGTGGCTGCTTTACACGCTGGTTGGCGAGGTACGGCAGCAAAAATTATCCCTGAAGCTATTTACAGAATGCAGTCTCAGGGTAGCAATTTGGCAGATTTGCGGGTGGCAATGGGTCCGGCGATTGCTGGGGAGGTTTACCAAGTTTCTGTGGAAGTGGCCGCAAAAATTGGCAACAGTATTATATCAGATGATGATCCAGAAAAAATAGTTGCTGTGTTACAGGGTTTACCTAATTCACCTTTATTTCCAGATGCAGAACCGGGAAAAGTACGTTTAGATGTGCGTGGGGTAAATGCTTTACAGTTAGAGCAATTGGGAATTAGTGTAGCACAAATTGCGATCGCTCCCTATTGTACTTTCCAAACTCCCGAACATTTCTTTTCCTATCGTCGAGAAAGGGAAAAAAAGGTGCAATGGTCAGGAATTGTCAGTGTTAGCAAATAATTACACTAAGCATAATTATGACTATACCACTTGTAGATGAAGTAATAGAATTAAATAGGAGTAGATTTTTTCCTGATTTTGATCCAGCATTGACATTAATTCTAAGACAAAATCAGGGGCAATCGGTGAAAACTTTTGCTGTTCTTCTGGTGTAAGTGTATCCCATCTTTGTATGTAATAATTTAGGTGAGGTGACTTGTGCTGGGCGTAGTCGAAGCATAAGATACTCGACTTCTGTTATTAATTGTGCCCATAAATTATAAATTGATCACCAGAAGTCAGTGATTTGGGTATGAATGATTGCTATAGCAACAGGTAGGAAGTAAAACACTCTTGCTGTTTGGATTTTGGTTGTCCAGTTTGTACCTCACAAATATGCAATCTGCCGCGAATAAGCTATTAAATGAGTATATCTAATAGCAATTGCATAGAGGATTCTTATAAGCGATATCTCAGGTCTATATTCAAAATAAAAATTATGTTAGTTATAAGTAGAAAGGCTTATGATATTCATGGGATAACATCCTGGTCATATTTTCCTAAGTGGGTAAAAAGCCTACTGGGAAAATACTACATACCAAAATTATCACCAAAAGTGTAAAACCAGATTATCTCGGAGAAAAAGTCGCAATTTTCAAAGTTTTACTATAGTAGTATAAACAAACCATAACGAGAAACAATCATGACTAATACCTCGACACAAGCTAAGGATATCCAAGAAAAAATCCAAGAAGAAGTTGAACAAGCTCGCGCTGTGTGCGATATATCAGGTAGCAACTCTGCTGAATGTGCTGCTGCTTGGGATGCTGTAGAAGAATTACAAGCAGAAGCTGCTCACAAGCGCCAAGTCAAGCCCAAGAATGCTTTAGAAAAACACTGTGATGATAACCCAGAAGCAGATGAATGCCGTATTTATGAAGACTAAAATCAGATAATGCAATTAAAAATTAACAATTAAAAATCCAAAAGCCAACTATATAGACTTTTAAGGATTTTTAATCGCTAATTTGTTCGCAATGCTACACTGATATACCAATGGTTTTCAAATCTAGTTATCAGATTGAAACCGGACGGGGAATCCACTCCCCGTTTTTCTCTTCTCACTAAGATTCTCTAGTAAATATCCAGGTACAAATTTTATATTTTTTGATTGACTTTATGACACAAGTATGGTTTCGCCCTTATATTTGGATGGACTATAGACTATCTTTATTGTTTATCCTGATTATTCCTTTAGTTTTGCTGATTTGGGCATTTGTGCAGAAAGCAGAATCAATGCAGCGTCTATTAATGATTTACTTTAAAGTAGCCAGTTTATTAGCTATTACCATTTATTTAATGATTGGTAACTTTAGTGCCAGTTTTATCTCTGCTTTAATGGGACGCATTCTCATCCCCATTAGTCTATGGTTTTGGGTAGATATCAATGATGAAATTGAGTATTATCCTAATGGTCTATTAAAATTGATTTTTAGTTCTTGGCGTTGGGCAACTACTGTATATTCGATTCTAGGAGTAATAGCTCTAATACCTTTCATGGGTTGTGCTTTTTCAACAACCGCAATAAAAACTCCCTATTGTAGTGTTTGGTTAGAAGCTCCATTAGTATTTAAAGACTATTTCCACCATAACAGTAGACCAGCTTTTTTAGGTTTTATGGGCATAGTGGGGTTAGGATTTTACGTCGTTTATTTGAGTTATTTTGTTGTGTTCAAATTGAATAAACATGGACGTTCAACTACACGCTAGGGGATGGGAAATTGAAGAAGTAAATAACACCAGATTTTGTATATTGGCAAGAACCTTAATGAATAACTCTATTGCTCACAGACTGGAAAAATATACGGCAAAAAAAGCGCAAGAAGTTCTGATTGTCACTGTAGAAATTGATAATGAACTAGACAAAATTGCTGTATTTAAAGGTTTTTCTAGTTCTTTAATGCGTCCTACGGCATTTGATCCCGATATTCCTGTATTGCCAAATACAGCTAAAATTATCACTATTGATAGGATTGCCAGTCCCTATAATCCCGAAACACCCCGTTATCTGCAACAAAATATTTCCTGGGAGCAGATGGAAGTTTTGTTAGCAGAAGTGGGAATTTAGACTAGGGAGTGGATTTGGTAATTACTATTTAAGTGAGGTACAAGTAGTAGTGACTCAACGCAGATAAACGCGGATGATTTCGTAGTCAGGACTTGAGTCCTCAAAGGAGGAATAAATTCCTCACTACAAAGTTTAATAGTTTTTTAATTTTTAATTGTTTATTTTCTGTTGTCACTATGTCTCGTTCTGGGTATACTTTGCCGGTGTTTGCTTGTGGTGCTGCTGTGGCGGCCTTGCATTGGTTACGTAATTATCAATCTCTGAATGTAGCTGCTATAGACTTGCTTGAACCTGCTGAAATAGTAGAAATACTGATTGAGCAAGTAGCAGGAATATCAGAAAATAAAGCTTTGGCCATTACTCGCAGTGATCCTGGTGATAATTTGGATTTAACTAAAAATACCCCAGTTTGGGCGGTGGTAGAATGGTACGAGGGTGAGGGAGAGGTGGTAATTATTCAGGGTGGAGAAGGTATTGGTAGGCAACTTGACGGTGAGGGGAAAGCGGCAATTTATGGTTATGCTCAAAGGTTACTAACAGAGAATTTACAACGATTATTAGCACCTACGGAAAAAATCAAGGTGACAATTATTTTACCAGAGGGGCGATCGCTCGCACTCCGCACTTCTAATTCCGCATTTGGGGTAGTGGAAGGACTGTCTCTATTAGGAACAACGGGTATTTCTCAACCTTTAAGTACACCTGGTCAATTATCAGCTTTTCGCGCTGACTTAGAAGCAAAAGCCGGTCAATTTACAACTTTAGTATTTTGTATTGGGGAAAATGGTCTAGATTTATGTCAGAAACTAGGAATTAATCCCGCACAAATGGTGAAAACGGCTAACTGGTTAGGACCGATGTTAGTCGCGGCGGATATCCTGGGTGTAAAAGAAATTTTATTATTTGGTTATCATGGTAAACTAATCAAACTGGCGGGAGGGATTTTTCACACTCACCATCATTTAGCTGATGGTCGTCGGGAAATTTTAACTTCCCATTGTTCCATACTAGGTCTACCGTCTCCAGATATTGCCACCATTTTCCACAGTTCTACAGCAGAAGCAGCATTAAAACATTTAAGAAGTTTGGATCAGGCAACTGGTAGTAATTGGGTAAATCAAGTATATAGAAGCATTACCGAAACTATTGATATTCGCACTCACGAATATATTAGTAGTCACAATGATCAAGGTAGAGCTATGATAACCTGTGGTTCTATCCTTTTTGACCGCGATCGCCAAATCCTCATCAAAAGCAAAACAGGTGGTATATTACTAGAAAAATTATGTTAACTTAGGGTGAATTATTATCAAGATCTCCAACAAAAATACTAAACTATGATATTTGTCTGATTGATTTGATGAAGATGATTAATCGAACAGGTAAAAAGCAAAAGCCAAGAACCACTATGACTTTAGAAGATTAAAATATTCTGAGTTATTTTCCTAAATCAAATATGAGTTCCTTCTCACCATCAAAAAAATCACCAAAATCCCAGTTTCGACCTTTCTATCCTTAGCGACACAATTTCCTTACCATGAATACAGCGGTGAATCTACCAACTGTCCCCCTACCCCAAACACAAGTAAACTTGGGTAAACTCAAGGGACAAATAATTGTAATTTTAGACTTTGGTTCTCAATATTCTGAATTAATTGCCCGTCGTATCCGCGAAACTCAAGTATATTCCGAGGTTCTTTCCTATCGCACTACAGCAGAACATCTCCGTCAAATTAAACCTAAGGGCATTATTCTTTCTGGTGGTCCTAATTCTGTCTATAGTGATTACGCGCCTCATTGTAACCCAGAAATATGGGAGTTAGGAATACCTGTTCTCGGCGTTTGCTATGGTATGCAGTTGATGGTAAGTCAACTCGGTGGCAAGGTTATTCAAGCACAACGGGGGGAGTATGGTAAAGCTTCTCTATACATAGACGACCCTAGGGACTTATTAACTAATGTCGAAGAAGGTACAACTATGTGGATGAGTCATGGAGACTCGGTTACAACCATGCCGGATGGGTTTAAGATACTAGCACATACCGATAATACTCCCTGTGCAGCGATCGCAGACCATGACAAAAAACTCTATGGTGTTCAGTTCCATCCCGAAGTCGTACATTCTCAAGGTGGTTTAGCCTTAATCCGCAACTTTGTTTATCATATCTGTGAATGTGAACCTACCTGGACAACAGCCGCTTTTGTCGAAGAATCAATAGAAGAAATTCGCGCTAGAGTTGGTGATAAGCGCGTTCTCTTGGCACTCTCTGGAGGCGTAGACTCCTCTACCCTCGCCTTTCTACTCTATAAAGCTATTGGTGAACAACTAACTTGTGTATTTATTGACCAGGGCTTTATGCGGAAATTAGAGCCAGAACGATTACTCAAGTTATTTAAAGAACAATTCCACATTCCTGTAGAATATGTCAATGCCCGGGAAAGATTTATATCTGCTATTGCTGGAGTCACAGATCCAGAAGAAAAACGTCGCCGCATTGGGCATGAATTTATCAGTGTTTTTGAGGAAACTTCCAAAAGTCTTGGTCATTTTGACTACCTAGCCCAAGGTACACTATATCCAGACGTAATTGAATCTGCTGATACCAATGTTGATCCAAAAACCGGTGAACGGGTAGCAGTCAAAATTAAAAGTCATCACAATGTTGGTGGTCTACCAAAAGACTTGAGATTTAAACTGGTTGAACCACTACGCAAATTATTTAAAGATGAAGTCCGTAAAATGGGGCGTTCTATCGGTTTACCAGAAGAAATTGTCCAACGACAACCTTTTCCTGGCCCTGGTTTAGCCATTCGGATTTTAGGTGAAGTTACAGCAGAAAGATTAAATATCTTGCGAGATGCGGATCTAATTGTCCGCCAAGAAATTAACCAACGCGGTTTATATAATCAGGTTTGGCAAGCCTTTGCCGTCCTATTACCGATTCGCAGCGTTGGTGTTATGGGTGATAAACGCACCTATGCCTATCCCATTGTTTTACGGGTTGTCACCAGCGAAGATGGTATGACGGCGGACTGGGCGCGGATTCCTTATGATGTACTGGAAGCCATTTCTAACCGCATTGTTAATGAAGTTAAAGGTGTTAACCGTGTGGTCTATGACATTACCTCTAAGCCCCCCGGAACTATTGAGTGGGAATAGGTGATGGGTGATGGGTAAGAATTGCCTATTACCCATTATTGTTGAACTTGGGTCTAAAATTAAGAAGTATGACATTTTGTTGAAAATCCTATGGCTGTGAAAGTAGAAATTTACACTTGGAAAACTTGCCCGTTTTGTATCCGTGCCAAAAGTCTGCTTAAAGATAAAAAAGTTGATTTTACCGAATACAGCATTGATGGCAATGAAATAGCAAGAAATGAGATGTCCAAAAGAGCTAATGGCAAACGCTCCCTACCACAAATTTTTATTAATGATGTTCATATTGGTGGTTGTGATGATATCCACGCTTTAGACCGTCAAGGTAAATTAGATCAAATGCTACATTCTTAAAATATTGTGGATGAGAATCCCCGACTTCTTTCTCTCATTTGCCTCTAAGATGAGTAAGTAGGTGGGCTTTAAAAATTGTCATGCAAGGCAAGAGTGAACAAGTTTTCAGAGATTTTACTTTTCTGCACACATTTTGCTGATCTCACGTCTACTTAATTAAATGAATTTGAAAAGTCGGGGATCTTGAATTCGTAGATAAAAGAGGTATAAAGGGTGAAACTGGCTTTTATTATTGATCCTATCCATCGTCTTGATCCATGCCATGATACCAGTGTTGCTTTGATGGAAGCGGCGCAAATTCTGGGACACGAAGTTTGGATCACTCAGGCAAATTTACTGAGTGTAATTGATAGCAAAGCTTGGGCTGTGTTGCAGCAAGTAGAACTTGTACCAGTGGAATTAGTGGCAGGACGTTGGTTAGCGGCTAACCCTTGGTTTAAGCTAGGTACAACAGCCTTTACCTCTTTGGAAACAGTGGATGCTGTATTTATGCGGACCGATCCACCTGTAAATGATGCTTATCTTTATGCTACTTATATTTTGGATTATATTGACCAAAACAAAACTTTGGTAATTAATAATCCGGCGGGGATTCGGGCAGCAAATGAAAAAATGTATGCTCTCCAATTTAGGGAATGTATTCCTGAAACAATTGTTAGTGCTAATAAACAAGCTATTCGCCAATTTGTAGAAGCCAAAGGCAGGACAATTTTAAAACCCTTGGGAAATAAAGCTGGAGAAGGAATTTTATTTTTAGAGTCAGGCGATCGCAATTTTAATTCTATTGTGGAACTCAGCACCCTCCAAGGTCAAGTTCCTGTCATGGTACAAAACTATTTACCCGCCGCTAAGGATGGAGATAAACGCATTATCCTACTCAATGGTCAACCTATGGGGGCGTTGAATCGTCTTTCAAGTGGTAGTGATTTCCGCAATAATATGGCCACGGGTGGTACAGTAGCACAAACCACTATTACCCCCACGGAGGAGGAAATTTGTAAACACCTTGCGGACAAACTTCGTCAAGATGGCTTAATTTTTGTGGGTATAGATGTGATTGGCGGCTACTTAACGGAGGTCAATGTTACCAGTCCCACAGGTATCCGTGAAATTGACCGGCTTGATGGTACTCACCTAGCTTATCAGGTCATTCAATGGATAGAAGCCAATCGTAGTTGGGGGAGTGGGGGATCACGGGGAAGCGTGGGATAAATTAATTCCTGTAAGGGCGTCGTTCGCCCCTACTGAACTTCTGGTATAACCCTGAAACTAACAACTTGTATACAACACTCAGCCTCAAGTGAGACTGTGAATTTAATCTAAAATCTCATATCCACAATCATTTAATTTCTTGGTGGTGTGCGTCGGCGTTGAAGAAAATCAGGAATATCCAGAGAGGGTTTTTCTTTTGGTTCTGTGCCTGAATTGGGGTTATTAGCAGGTGGTTGTGGTGTTATTGTTCTTCTAGTTGTTTGAGAGGGAATAGGAGTGACAGTTCTGGGAGTGACTACAGTTTGTGATGATGGAGCTTGAATTTCCCCGGTAAACCCAGTCGCAATGACAGTAATTCTTACTTCTCCTTGCAGTCTGTCATCTATAACCGCCCCAAAAATAATATTGGCATTGGGATCAACTACTTCATAGATAGTTTCTGCAGCCGCGTTAACTTCATGGAGAGTCAAATCACTACCACCGGTAATATTAAAGACAACTCCCCTAGCACCTTCAATGGAACATTCCAATAGAGGAGAAGAAATGGCAGCGATCGCTGCTTCTCTTGCTCTAGATTTACCTGAACTCACACCGATTCCCATCAAAGCCGATCCAGCATCCGCCATTACAGCCCGCACATCAGCAAAGTCAACATTGACTAATCCAGGAATAGTAATAATATCGGAAATCCCTTGTACACCTTGACGCAACACATCATCGGCATAGCGGAAAGCTTCCTGCACAGGAGTTTGTTCTGGGATCACTTCCAACAGCTTATTATTGGGAATAATAATCAAGGTATCTACGCGACTTTTCAAGCCTTCAATCCCTTGTTCTGCTTGGCTAGTGCGTCTGCGCCCTTCAAAAATAAATGGCCGAGTCACCACACCAACCGTCAGAGCACCCATTTCTTTGGCTACTTCTGCCACAATTGGTGCTGCACCTGTACCTGTGCCACCGCCCATACCAGCAGTAATAAATACAAGGTCTGCACCATCTAAAGCAGTAGCAATCTCATCACGGGATTCCTCCGCCGCCTTTTGACCAATTGCCGGATTTCCCCCAGCCCCCAATCCCCTAGTCAGTTTTTGCCCTATTTGCAAGCGACTGGGAGCACCTGCTAATGTTAAGGCTTGGGCATCAGTGTTAATTGACCAAAACTCTACCCCAGAGACATCGGATTCAATCATGCGGTTGACAGCATTGCCACCACCACCACCGACACCAATCACTTTGATGTTGGCAACACGACCGGGAACAATTTCACCAATACCGCTATTTTCAGTAGAAATTCTTTTACTATCTTTACCTTGGGCAAAATTCAACCCGGAGTTATTAAAAGGATTGGTTGAGTTAACTGCTAGAGATAACCCTGGTTGTCCTCCAGTTTGAGAATTATAGGTAAGCCCTTGGTTGTTATCAAGTGTCATTGGATTTGTGAAAGGTAGATAAACGACTTTTATGGGTGTGATTCACCTAAGAGTCAAATCATAGTCAGAGTTTATTGTGGCACTGTGTTTTAGGGTTTTTACTATTCCCAGCCTACATGATTGCAGATGGAATATAGCAATAATAACAAACTGATATCTAAACCTAAGTTGCAAAGCCGTCTCTAAAGCCTGTTTATGTTTTTGACTCTCTTATTGCTGCATTCTTGAGATAATTAGCTGTACATTTGATGATATCAGTCACTAATGCTGCACCATGAAAATGATTAGCTGTATAGTTGATGATATCGGTAACTAATGTTGCTGACTCCCCCTATTGCTAAAAAGTATAGTTCCAAAAAGCATAGATATTGACGTTAGAACTCACAATTTATGACTGACTAAATCAGGATTGATCCTGAAAGGCCTGTTCATACTTGATTTTTAGACGGGGATATTTTTCCTTGTTAGTCTCTCATCTCCTATCTTTTCTTGATGTTTTCTATTACTGGTAGATGATGACGATCATGGTTTTAGGCAAAAACCCTGAATATAAATTTATTTTGCTTAAACAACTGGTTATTAACCATTTGATTGATTCATTGATTAGGCGATGGGATATTTAAGTTGCATATTTTTGATTTGGGAGAAACAGGATAAATAGTTCTCCTGGTACAGTTATTATTTTTCATAACCTCCTGTCTTATGAGGATATTTTTTAGCCATTAGTCAAAAAATTGTAGATATATATATACAATATATACTGAATTATCACAAAATTATAAAATTCCCAGCATTGTTTTTATCCCTAGCTAAAGGAACGAAAAGAATTATCATAGATTTACTGTGATTGTGTTTGTTTTTTCTGGGATGGCTGGGATTTTCTGTTATCTACAGCAGATTTTGGCTGATTCACTTGTACTAATGGAGTGGCGGGATTTTTGAGATCAATATAATCCATATTACTCAAATTAACTTGAGTGCGTAAATGTCGCATTTGTGCAAGTGTCTGCATTTTTGCCAATAATTGGTTGTTGGGACTGCCTAGATGTACATTTCCCAGTTCAGTTTTCAAAATTAAATTTGTGGGATCTTGACAATTAATTTCTGTCACCTTCACAGAACTTTGGCTAATCGCTGCATAGAGTTGATTCCAGAATGTCTTGTATTGAGCGGGAGAACCAATTACTATCATCTGGGGTAATTTGGGTTGAAGGTTGGTTGATGCATAGTTATCTATTGGCATCCATACACCATAAGCATCTAATAAACCTAGTTGATTTTGTTTATTAGTTCCTTGGCGATTTTGTAAACAGGACTTAGGATTAGATCTAGCGCGAATAAGACAGTTAATTACTGTTTGATCCTGACTAACTTGAGCGATCGCCACTGGTATTCGTTCCTGAATTTCAATCATTAAACTCGGTGGTAATAAACGACGAGTGACAGTAGCTTCGGCAACATTGGGTTGTTTCCTGAGAGTATCAGCAATGATAGTAGGTTCAACGCGCCACAAGGACTGGGGAGAAGACAGTCCTAGCATTGCCTTAATATCCTCTTGTTTCACCAGATGATCTCCAGACTTAATAACTATTTGGGCTGAATCCTTTAATACCCAGATGGGCTGAATTGCCACCCAGAACAAAGCAGAAGCGAATCCAGTTACAGCCGTTGTGCGCCAAATAGCTTTTAAAATTTTCATTTGTCGTTGGCGACGTAATTTTTGCCGCCTCTGGGCTAAATTTGCCCGTGAAACCGATAATATTCCCGCCATATAAACCTCTTGTGAATATTCGTTCACTGGTAGTAATTAAATGTGAGTTGTAATTTTATCTATGATGGCTTTAGCCACTAAGCTTTACCGTTACCGGATATTTCTATAAACTCCTGGTTAGTTTTTCAACTTCATCACTTTACTTTTGATGGTGATGCAGTCACCATCAAATTTAGAAATTTTTAAGCTACTGACTTTAAATGTTGCATTATTCCGACTGCTGATCCAACCTGAAAACATCATGAGTATAATGGGGAAGAGCATCTTCATTACTAACCTCCTCCGACAAATTCACTAACAAAGCTTGTATTCGCATCCGGGCGATATAAGGCCAACCACCTTCTGATTCAATATCTCTGAGGAGTGAGTATAGTCGCTGACGATTAGTCGGTAAATTTTGCTGAAATACCCCATCCCGAATTTCTCTGTGCAACTGTTCTAAATGACGTAACAAAGCCAATAGGGCAATTACATCTCCTTCACAGTCTTGAGCTATATCTTTAACTCCATCGGAAATCGCCTGTAGCCGCCGGGACAAATCCCTAGATACCCAATTTTGATTATGGTTCATGGAACGTTTTACTCCATAAAACTAATACGATACTGGAAAAGTCCCCAGATCGATCAACAAAAAATTCAAATATTGCAGTATGGACGGGAGCATTCCGGTTGAGGAATCAGCAGAAATACATAGAGTGTGTAATGTCTGTTGCAATAACTATTCCCAAAAAAAATGCGATCGCCTAAAATTAAAGCGATCGCAACTTTCCACAAAGGTTAAAAATTATTACTGAGACAAAAATAATAATGATCGTCTCAAATTATGCCTCCGCCTTGACAAAGAAAAGAGCCGTGCGTGATCCGATATTTATACCCCCACGATTCTTTGAACCCCACTCAGTAATGTATTTTTGTCCATCACCACCATTAGCCACACACATTTTAAAGTCATACTGTAATTCCCGATAGCAGCCAACTTCTAAACCCGGCATTTTTGCAGCTTTCACATCAAATGTTGTACCAGCCTTGTTGATAATGGCTAAACCCTTATTTCCGCGTTCAATAAAGAGTAAATTGGGATTGTTTGCAGTAGCAGCAATTTCATTACCATTGCGATAGTATTGGGGTTGTGCATCCATTTTTTGATGAAATTGAGTAGCAGCAACAACTGTAGGGTTGAAGGCATCAAAATTCAAAATCAGGGGTGTTCCTTCCTTAATCGCCAA
>JBJTTJ010000023.1:0-29988 GCA_046080125.1 Cuspidothrix sp. | reverse complement strand
TCTGGCAACTCTTCCAATAATTGTTCTTGAAAATGTTGCGCCATGCAACCAGTAATTACTACTTTTTTATTGGCTTCTGCCAGTTCTACTAAGGTTCTTACCGATTCTTCCCTGGCAGCTTCGATAAAACTACAGGTATTTACTATTACATAATCTGCTAACTCTTCATTTGAATCTACACCATAACCTGCTTCTACCAACAGCCCTAACATATGTTCTGTATCTATTCGGTTTTTCTCGCAGCCTAGGTGTGAAATCGCAATTGTTGGCTTGTCACCCATATTTTGAAAAAATCTTCAATTTTTTTCTCTTTTCTTCAAACATTACAAACATTAAACTAGGTGCTTTTTCCCGCACCATAACTAGGATTTTACAGTGACTATTCGCCACTGTCAGCAAATGCCCATTGAAATATAACCCTATTCATGGTTCATGATAGTGGTTATGCTATGATGTCTTTGTTATTTTGTTTCCCAGGGTAAATTTAGGTGTCTTTGGGTAGTTTAGACACTGTTAATATTTTTTAACGATTCGCTTAATGGTATTTTACATTACCCCAGCGTGTGCGTTGTTAATTTACCCATCGGGAAGCCGCCCAAAGGGCTGTTGGTGAGAAGTCGCTACCCTCCGGGAAATCGCTAACGCGACTAAGCCCATAAAGCAGTATTGCTGCCCTACCTTCAGGCTAGTGCTGTAATGTACTGACAGCTATCAACCTAAACAACGGGAAGCGGCCTTGCGTCTTGTGAGTGGCAAACTCCTCTTGTAGCCATATTTTATCTTAACATATCTTATGAAAGGTTTAACGACAATTTACATCTTCAGCATGAGGAGATTTATTAAATCCTGAATAACACGCCAAAGCATATCAGTATAGCAATCAGCTATCAGCCTTCAGCTATCAGCTTTCAGCTTTCAGTCTGGAGATGAAATACAGAGAATGACAGGACTTGAGCAATAGTTGGCTTTTTTGTATTGGCGTAATTTGTAGCCAATTCAAAATTTTGAATCTTTGTTATTGGTATCATTTAGCTGATTACTGATTACTGATAGCTAAATACTAATTTTTCAACTCTGAACAATGCCATCTTCAAATTAAAGACGTGGACTTATATCAACTATTCAAAACTTGCAAACCGATTATTGGCGTAGTTCATCTGCTACCCTTACCTACCTCAGCCCGTTGGGGAGGTAGCCTGAAAGCGGTAATTGACCGTGCTGAACAAGAAGCTACAGCCCTTGCCAGTGGAGGGGTAGACGGCTTAATTGTAGAAAATTTTTTTGATGCTCCTTTTACTAAAAATCAAGTTGATCCCGCTGTTGTCAGTGCTATGACGGTGGTAGTACAGCGGATACAGAATTTAGTAACTTTACCTGTGGGTTTAAATGTTTTAAGAAATGATGGCAAAAGTGCAATGGCGATCGCCAGTTGTGTAAAAGCCCAATTTATCCGGGTTAATGTCCTCACAGGGGTAATGGCCACTGACCAAGGATTAATTGAAGGGGAGGCACATGAATTACTACGCTATCGTAGAGAATTAGGTTCTGATGTCAAAATTTTGGCTGATGTGCTAGTTAAACACGCCCGTCCTTTAAGTTCTCCTAACCTGACTGTGGCTGTGAAAGACACAATAGAAAGAGGTTTAGCAGATGGGGTAATTTTATCAGGTTGGGCAACTGGTAGCCCTCCCAATTTAGAGGATCTAGAATTAGCTAGTGGTGCGGCTGCTGGTACACCAGTTTTTATCGGTAGCGGTGCTGATTGGGAAAATGTGGGTACGCTAATGCAAGCTGCTGATGGTGTGATTGTTTCCAGTTCTTTAAAACGTCACGGGCAAATTTCCCAACCCATTGATCCAATTCGCGTCAGTCAATTTGTGGAAGCTGCCCGCAGACCTCTGTTGTCTAAACTATGATGCTTTTGATTTTCTTGATTTAGATGATTGGCCGATTTCTGTACTAATTACCCATTACCCATTACCAATATTATGATTCGTCGTCGTTCTACTCCTGGGATTCATAAATGGTCTCGTTGGGCGATCGCAACTATCGCTGGATTAGGTATCCTAAATACAGGTTATCTCACTTTTGAAAAGCTCACGGGGGGCAGTCCACTTTGCACTACACCAGAAACAGTTAAAAGTTGTGCTGATGTACTCTCTAGTCCTTGGGGTACAGTTTTTGGCCAACCCTTAGCTTTGTTTGGTTTGTTGGCATATATTGGTATGTTCATCTTCGCTTTAACTCCCTTGGCATTAAACTCCGCAGAAGGGGACAAAAACCGTCAGCAAATCGAAAACTGGAGTTGGTGGTTGCTTCTAGTTGGGGCGATCGCTATGACAGTTTTTAGTGGATATTTAATGTATATCCTCGCATTTCAACTCCAATCTCTATGTTGGTACTGTATCGCTTCGGCTTTATTTGCTTTGAGTATGTTAACCCTGACTTTATTAGGACGTGACTGGGAAGATATCGGGCAAATATTTTTTATCGCTGTGATTGTCGTTATGGTAACGCTCATTGGTACTCTAGGGGTTTATTCTGGCATTAATCCCGATGGTACAATCGGATCTACAACTAAACCACAACAAATTACCGCTTTTACCCCCCAAGAAAAACCCAATCCTGAGTTTGGATGGGAAATAACAACTACTTCTGGGGAGGCAGAAATAGCCCTAGCACAACATCTTGTCAAAGTCGGCGCTAAGGAATATGTAGCCTATTGGTGTCCCCATTGTCATGAACAAAAACTACTTTTTGGCAAGGAAGCCTATAAAATCATTAGTGACAATTCTAAAGTAGAGTGTGCCAGTGATAGTCCCAAAGGTAAACCAGAATTATGCCGAGCGGCTAATATTCAAGGTTTCCCCACTTGGATTATTAATGGTAAAAGTTATAGCGGTGTGCAAAACTTGGATGAGTTAGCAAAAATGACAGGTTACACTGGTCCAAAAAACTTTAAATATTTCCGCTAAAGTTGACCGAAAATCTTGGCATATAAGCCCCGTCCTAGGAGGACGGGTTTTCTTGGTTTTTGATAGGTATCAAAAGCTTTACTATCACCCAAAAATCATCAAACAATTACGTCAAAATGCCCAAAATCCACACCTCATATTTGATTGATCCTATCAATGGATATCTGGTTGCTAGAAACTCCCTTTCACTAGTCAGATAAAATAGAAAATAGCCGACAACATGATATATACTGTTTGTGTAACTATCACTAAAAATATATGACAACTAACCCACCAACTCTTACTTATACTCTGGAAGAAATATTATCTCGTTTAGACCAAAAGATAGAGAAGCAATTCACTGAAGTTAACCAAAAAATAGATCGACAATTCACTGAAGTAAATCAAAAGTTTACTGAAGTAAATCAAAAAATGGATAAGCAATTTGCTGAAGTGAATCAAAAGTTCAGCGAAGTCAACAAAAAACTAGAAACCATTGATAGTAGACTAAATAAACTAGAAATTGGTCAGGCTGAACTATCAGGGGAAATTAAAACTCTAGAAGAAAAACTATCAGGGGAAATTAAAACCTCAGATGAAAAACTATCAGGAGAAATTAAAACCCTAGAAGAAAAAGTTGTTGGTATTGATAAAAGACTAGATAATCAAGAATTTATCAATCGTGGAGTTCTGGTAGCAGTAATTATAGCCTTAATTAGTGGAGTAGTCAAACTATTAGGTTTCTTTCCCATTGGTAAAATTTAAAAACCTTAGTGGAGTAATTCAGAGACTAGACTTATTAATGGAGTCCGATACCTTTTCGGTAGAAACTCCCTTTTACCAGTGGGATAAAATAGAAAACAGAGAACAAAATGATACAGTTTGGTTTTATTATGCAACCCTACTTAATATCACAAGTCCCAATTGAGAAAGAATCTCTTCCTATTTGTGTGCGAGTATGTCAACATCGTACTTGTCGAAAACAAGGCGCAAAGGAAGTTTTAGCCGCTTTACAAGTCTTTTCCATACCTAATGTAACAGTTACAGCTAGTGGCTGTTTAGGTCAATGTGGCAATGGTCCAATGGTGCTAGTTTTACCGGAGATGGTTTGGTATTGTCGGGTGACAACCCAAGAAATACCTCGACTGGTAGAACAACATTTATTAGGTGGTCAAAGAGTCAACAAAATGCTATATTATCGGTTTCATCCTCAGCGATAAAATTAACTAAAAATATATCAATTGTGTAATTTAGTGCAAAGACAGTAAGGGAATAAATGGATATTCAGCGTCTACGCCAATCATTAAAAATCAAGTGGCTAAACTATTACGAACAAAATCGCGCTTGGCTGGTAAAAATGCGAATTTGGAAGGATTATGATGGTATACGCAGACCTTCTTCTGGTTACATCTTGGCCACTTTATCGGTTTTAGAACCAGAGTTAAAAAAAATTCTCCCGTTCATTTTGGACTTAAATAATAATCCTGATCAAATAATTACCGCTTTATGTTTACAATTCAATCCTGAACAGGAGTTAAATTTATTAAAATCCCAGCATTCTCTAGCTAAAAATGAGATTCTCACTACCTCTCCTATACATATACCCTTAACAGATTCATCTCAAAGCAAACAACGTCAACAGGTATTATTAAAAACAAATACAAGTGTTGCAGTGGTAGCAGTGAGTACATCAAACGCTTACCCGGTCTTGAACAAACTACCTATTGAGGTCAACAGGGAACAAATGGCCAGAGGTAGATATCTAACACAAAGACCTAGTAATATTCCTCCTGTTCCATCTTCTCATAGTCATATTGTTCCTAGTTGGATAGATGAATTATGTCCAGGTAGAAGCAATGGCATTAATTAAAACTTGTTGAATGAGTTTGCAGTGCGCCCTGCTGGAATCGAACCAGCCTGAAGACGAATTATGAGTTCGTTGCCTCCCCAATCGGCCAAAGGCGCGTGTTGATCAGGAATCTAACCTGGTGTTCATGGTTAGGTTATCATTTTGGGACTTTAACCATACAGCACATTATATCATTATATCATAATTTGGCAACCTGTAAACTATGATTAAAAACAGTTGCAGATTTTGATCTGAGTTCAGTTATGACACAAACAGGATAAAATCCTCAATTTTGCTGGGATTAGCAACGCCAAATGGAAAAATCCCTAGTAGTATAGTAACTAAATTTTAATTCTTATTCTCACCGTGTACTAGACTCAAATGAAAACCAATACTACTGTACTATTGACTGTAATTTTATTAACCCTTATGTTGGGAGCAGGTTCTGCTAGTGGTTTTTTAGGATTTACTTTGGGAAGTATGGCACTTAAAGGGGTCACTACGCCTGATGGTCGTCCCGTGACGAAATTTAAAAGCAATAAAGGTAATAATCCAGAACAAGAAAGTACAACTTTTCTCAAAGAAGAAGATATTCTCAAAGCCGTCAAAGCCAGAATCAGGGATAAAAACCAGGATAATAACGCAGGAAAGCTAGAAGAGGAAGAAGATATTAAAGTTAATCAACCACAACCCAAGGAAACCTCTTCAGGGACAGAAGAAGCCACTCAACCAGGTTTTCCCATGGTTGCCGAAAGTGAAGGTGTAATTATGTCTGTCAAATCTGTACGCTATTCCGGAGGTGATTTATTGCTGAGAGTGAATATGCAGAACAAAAGTGGTGATTCTGTGAGGTTTCTCTACAGTTTTTTAGATATTACCGACGATAAAGGCAGAACTTTGAGCGCGGTGACAGAAGGCTTACCCGCAGAATTACCTGGTAAAAGTGGGGAATTTAAAGGTACAATTAGCGTTCCTACCGCTTTGCTTGATGATGTGAAACAGATATCGCTGTCTTTGACAGATTATCCGACTCAGAAACTCAAGTTACAATTGTCGGATATTCCTGTAGAGAAAACAAATTAACCTTCAAGATTCTCAGGATAAGGGCTTGTGTCCGATTAATCTTCGTCATCCTTGGTACTTATGAAGTATCAAAACGCCGTTATTAATAAGTAATAAAAATTGAACAAACAGGACTTGCGTACAACAGCAGCAAAGTAGGGGTAATTCATGAATTACCTGGAAGAATCAGGGTTTCGCCTCTGCCTCCTGTCTCCTACCTTCTCCTTCTTGCCTCTTTGTAAGGAAAAAGATCCCGACCAGACAAGATATTGTTACAATATTTAACAACGTTGATATAACTGGTAGCTTCTTCATGATGGTTAAGACACTTCCCCCTAGTTCTCGAACAAGTCAGGAGGACAGTCGCGGAGGCGAATTGTCCGTAATTGAAGTAGTAGCGAAACAAAGTCAGGACACTTTAGCAATTAAATCGGCGGCAGTTTCTCGACAACCAAGACATAGGGCGCGGTTAACAAAGGGATTAGAACCGGAGACAGTGCTGTATGATCCTGTAGAAATACAGGCACAATATAGTGGAAGATTTTTGCAGGTTTTTCGGCGGATTTTGACGGTTTTACAACCAATTATTGCCTTTGCCTTTGGCTTATGGTGGGATAAGCAATGGCAAATAGTGGTTAAAAATGAACTTCGTCGTGCCGTTCAACTCAGAGAATTATTAACAAAGTTGGGGCCAGCTTATATTAAAATTGGTCAAGCCCTATCTACTAGGCCAGATTTAGTACCGCCAACTTATTTAGAAGAATTAACAAAACTTCAAGATCAATTACCAGCTTTTCCTAATGAAATAGCTTATCAGTTTATTGAGGAAGAATTAGGAGCGCCACCGACAGAAATTTATTCAGAATTGTCTCCTCAACCAATTGCGGCGGCCTCTTTGGGACAGGTATACAAGGGAAAATTGAAAACAGGAGAAGAAGTTGCAATTAAAGTCCAAAGGCCAGATTTACGGGAACGAATTACTATAGATTTGTATATTTTGCGGAATTTGGCTGGCTGGGTACAGCGAAACGTGAAGCGGGTTCGTAGTGATTTAGTTGGGATTTTGGATGAGTTAGGCGATCGCATTTTTGAAGAAATGGATTATATTCATGAAGGCGAAAATGCAGAACGCTTTTTTGAATTATATGGTCATATCAAAGATATTTATGTCCCCAAAATTTACTGGGAATACACCAACCGTCGCGTTTTAACGATGGAGTGGATTAATGGGGTCAAATTAACTCAACCGGAAAAAATTGCCGCATTAGGAATCAATGCCCGATATTTAATTGAAATTGGTGTCCAGTGTTCTTTGCGTCAGTTATTAGAACATGGATTTTTCCATGCTGACCCCCATCCGGGTAACTTATTGGCGACCATGGATGGTAAATTGGCTTATCTCGATTTTGGTATGATGAGCGAAGTTAAACCTCCGCAACGTTATGGTTTAATTGAAGCCATTGTTCACGTCGTTAACCGTGAATTTGATAGTTTGGCCAAGGACTATGTAAAGTTAGAATTTCTCAGTCCAGAAACCGATCTAACCCCGATTATTCCAGCCTTTGCGAAGGTATTTGCTAATGCCCAAGGTGCAAGTGTTGCTGATCTAAATATTAAAAGCATCACTGATGATTTATCGGCTTTAATGTATGAATATCCCTTCCGTGTACCACCCTATTACGCTTTAATTATTCGTTCTCTTGTGACTTTAGAAGGGATTGCTATTTATATAGATCCTAATTTCAAAGTTCTCAGTGAAGCCTATCCTTATGTTGCTAAACGGCTATTAACAGATCCCGCCGATGAGTTAAGAACTTCATTAAAAGAATTGCTGTTTAAAGATAGTAAATTCCGATGGAATCGTTTGGAAAACTTGTTAAAAAATGCCCGTAGTAACCAAGAATATGATCTCAACTTAGTTGTCAATCAAGGAGTAGAATTTCTCTCTTCTGAACGCGGTTCATTTATTCGGGATAGATTAGTTGATGAATTTTTCTACAGTATAGATGCTGTTAGTAAAAATGCCATGCATAAATTCACTTATGTACTGCGAGAAAGGGTAGGAATAACAGTAGTAAATCAAATTCCTTCAGCTACCGTCGAACAACAACAAACCCTAGAACATATTAAACGGATTGCGGGCATTCTGCGAGAAACTAAAGGCTTCGATGCCACAAAAATAGCCCCGCAATTAGCCCAAATCATTGTTAATCCTGGAGTGCAACTTTTAGGACAACAAATTGCTACTCGCGTTACCCAAAAGGCTATAACTCGGATAATCCGGGAATTGTTAGCGTCTGAATAATGTCTAAACTGTGATTTTTTTGATTAAGATTTCGATGATTAGTTCATCCAAAAAGTCAAATTAATCAGAGAAATCTTAATAATAGACTAGACAGGGGATAGGGGAGCAATCCGTAGGAATCGCTAAGACAATGTTTGTAGACGTATACGTAGAATTTCTGCTTGTTTTTGGGCTTCTGCTAAGGTTTCTCTGGTAGTTTGAACCACATCTGCGGGGGCTTTATCTACAAACTTGGAATTGCTTAATCTAGCGCTTAAAGATTGTGCTTCTGCCTCGGCTTTTTGCAAGCTTTTCTCTAATTTTGCCCGCACAACTTCGATGTCTACAACACCCTGCAAAGGGATAACCACCTGTATAGTCCCGACAACACCGGCAATAGAATTTTCCTTTTCTAGCTTTGGTGGTGGTAATTCCGTTGCTGTGACTGTTGGAGGGTGTATTGTTTCATGGGGTGGGAAGTATTTGGCGAACAACTCCTCTCTAGTTTCAGCCCGGAGTAAATAGCGGACAATAAACCAGCCAGTATAACTCAAACCAATAATTTCAAAGCTAGTACCAAATAAGGGAATATCTAAAGCAGTATTACCCACAAATATAGCTACTCGCAAACTAATTAAGGGGACAATAGTAATGGTAATGATTTTAATGCCATCCAAATATTTAGGATATTCATTATCTGCTACAACTGGTGGAATTTCTTCTGGAGTAATAACTGGATTGACATCAACAATTGTCAAAGTTTCTACCTTGGCTAAATCTTGGATATAAGCCTGTCCAGCAGTGAGAATAAATCTTTCACTCGCGCTTTCACTTTGCAGATTTGCGGTAATTTTTACTCCTGGTTTAATATCTGCTTCAGCTCGTAAATTACGAATTGTACGGATTGTGCCAATTAATAAATTAAACTGTGTTTCTAAAGCTGAATCAATCAAATTTTCATCTGCTTGAGGATAGGACTGTAAAGGTAAAAGTTGGCGATTTTCGGAGGGTTGTTGAGTGAGAGTTTGCCAAATTTCCTCAGTAATATGGGGCATAAAGGGATGGAGTAATTTTAAAATCCCTTCGAGAATATAGGCAATCATTTGTTGGGCAACTCTACGAGATGTGGGTTCTGCATCTTTCTGTAATCTGGATTTCACTAATTCAATATACCAATCACAGAAATCACCCCAAATAAATTCATAAAGTCCTTTAGCTGCTTCCCCGAAACCATAGTTATCAATGTCATGATTTGTTTGTTTAACAACTTGGTTAAAACGTGACAGAATCCATCTATCACTTAATTCTATAGGAACTGGTTTACCTAATTGGGCTGGAGTTTGTCCATCCAAATTCATCATGACAAATCGGGCGGCATTCCACAACTTATTAGCAAAATTGCGAGAAGCTTCTACCGAAATCGCCTCATCTTTTTTGCGGTCATATTCCAGACGAATATCTTGACCAGCGCCAGCAACTTCTTTAATTAGGGTGTACCGTAAAGCGTCAGTTCCATATTTGGAAATCAACAATAAAGGGTCAATGCCATTATTTGCTGATTTGGACATTTTCTTATTATTTTCATCTCTAACCAACCCGTGAATGTACACAGTTTTAAACGGCATTTTTCCGGTAAAATGTGTACCCATCATGGTCATTCTGGCTACCCAGAAAAAGATAATATCAAAACCGGTAACTAGGGTAGTGGTGGGGTAATATGTAGCTAAATCTTGGGTTGCTTCCGGCCAACCTAAGGTAGAAAATGGCCACAATCCAGAAGAGAACCAAGTATCCAAAACATCGGGGTCTTGAACTAATTTTACATCTTCTCCAAACTGCAATTTGGCTGTTTCTAAAGCTTCCCCTTGATTACGGGCGACAAAATAAGGGGTGGAGTCGGTAATTTCTCCCTCAGTTTCGCTGACAGCATACCAAGCGGGGATTTGATGACCCCACCACAACTGGCGGGAAATACACCAATCACGGAGATTTACTAACCAATCACGATAAACTTTAGCCCAACGTTGGGGGACAATTGCGGGGGAATCTTGGGTATCGAGGAAATCTAAAGTTTTATCAGCTAGGGGGCGGATTTTTACAAACCATTGGGTAGAAAGTAGGGGTTCAACGGGGACTTTTCCGCGATCGCTATAGGGTACTGTATGTTTATATTCCTCAACCTTAACTAAAATGCCTTCGGCTTCTAAGCGGGCTACTAAATTCTTGCGCGCCACAAATCGGTCTTGACCTTGAAAATCACCTGCATTTTCATTCAGCGTACCGTCCTTATTCATAATATTAATGAACGGTAAATCATGACGTTGACCCATTTCAAAATCATTGGGGTCATGAGCGGGTGTCACCTTGACACAACCTGTGCCAAAAGTCGCATCTACCAATTCATCACCAATAATCGGGATTTCCCGGTTCATAATTGGTAAAGTTACGGTTTTGCCAATCAGGTGTTTATATCGGTCGTCATGGGGGTTAACCGCCACACCTGTATCACCTAACATCGTTTCGGGGCGAGTTGTCGCCACTTCCAGAAAACCCGAACCGTCGCTGAGGGGATAACGGAAATACCACAGATTCCCATTTACCTCCTTGGGTTCTACTTCCAAATCAGATACTGCCGAACCAGAAGCGGGACACCAATTCACCAAATAATTACTGCGGTGAATTAATCCTTCTTCATGGAGACGAATAAATGCTTCTAAAACAGCTTTTGATAAACCTTCATCTAATGTAAAGCGTTCCCTAGTCCAGTCTACGGATAAGCCTAAGCGTTTTAATTGATTAATAATTGTACCGCCAGATTCCGCTTTCCATTGCCAAGCGCGTTCTAGAAACTTTTCTCGCCCCAAATCATAGCGAGTTTTTCCCTGGGATTTGAGTTGCTTTTCTAAAATCGTTTGCACTGCAATACTTGCGTGGTCAGTTCCCGGTAGCCACAGGGTGTTCCGTCCCTTCATGCGGTGGTAACGGACAAGGGTATCAATAATAGCCCCTTCAAAGGCGTGACCCATGTGTAAACTGCCAGTAACGTTAGGTGGGGGGATAACGACGCAGTAGGGTTCGCCTTTGTGATTGGGGTCAGCTTTGTAAACTTGATTGTCTTCCCAGAATTTTTGCCATTTGGCTTCTGTGGAAAAGGGTTCGTAAAGACTAGGGAGATTAGGAATAGTTACGGTCATGCTGGGAATAATAATTGGATGACAACTTTAATCAATTATTTTGAATGAATTAAGATGCACGAATAGTCTCATCTATTGCTTCGGATTGCTTGTCTTGTTCTTTGACCTGGAAAAAAGTAAATTATCATGATGAAGACCTAACAACCACAATGTTATTAGGACTTATGCAAAACAGAAGGCAATTAGGGGTAATTCAAAAACCCCTACTCAAGAATCAGGGTTTCAGTTACATCTTGCGTAAGTCCTAATTATGTTAAATCATAAAGTATAATTTGTCAAGAAAAAGAATGTGTTACTGAGGCGTTTACGCCCCGACTGGCTTTCATCCCTTCTTTAAAGAAAGTTAAATTGCACGTCCTCAACTAATATTCCCCGGACTCATCGTCCACAGTCGGAAGTAATTAAGTATTAGAAGTATGCCATAATAATATGTTCCTTTTAGTTTGATTAAAAATGCATCAAAGTTCCGGACGTTGGCAGTTAGGGCTAGGTTTATCATTACTAACGGTTTTTTTATGGGGAATTTTACCCCTAGCTTTGACAATCATATTACAAACATTAGATGTCTATACCGTTGTTTGGTTTCGTTTTTTTATCTCCTTTGTTGTCCTAGGAATTTATTTGTTTTCCCAGCATAAATTACCAACATTAGCACAGTTACGTGCTAGTAATTGGCAATTATTATCAGTTTCCATCTTGGGTTTAGCTGGAAATTATTTTCTGTTTGTGCAAGGGTTGAAATTAACCTCTGCGGCTAATGCCGAAGTTATCATTCAACTAGCTGGTGTGTTATTAAGCTGCGGCGGATTAATCATTTTTCATGAGCGCTATACATTATATCAATGGATAGGTGTAGCTATACTAACATTGGGTTTTACATTATTTTTTCATGCCCAATTAGATAATTTAATCACAGCTAAAAGTGAATATCTACTTGGTAGCGGGTTAATTGTTTTAGGCTCAATATCATGGGCAATTTACGCTTTATCTCAGAAACAACTATTACAATCTTTACCCTCGGAAAACATCATGTTGATTATTTATGGTGGTTGTGCTTTATTATTTACCCCATTGGCAAAAATCAAGACGATTTTTAGTATTGACAGTTTCTATTTTACCAACTTGCTATTTTGTGCTTTCAATACGGTTTTTGCTTATGGTGCTTTTGCAGAATCTTTACAACATTTACCAGCATCAAGAGTAAGTGCTATCTTGGCTTTAGCACCAATTATTACTTTAATTGCTGTGTGGACGATATCAGGAATTTTCCCCCATATTATCCCCCCGGAAAATATTTCTCCCATAGGGATTATAGGTACTTTTTTAATTGTTGGTGGTTCAATATCTATTGCTTTAGGTAAGGGAAATTAATTGTATTAATCAGCGCAGGTAAATATTCATCTATCATCATCTACAAATAACCTATTAGTATTCCAATTTATGTCTGACTAAATTCTATTAATCAGGAAAAATACATAATTGATACTGATGTAGAGAATTGATATATTGATTATCATTGTTTCAGGAATACTGGCAATTATCAACAAAGTTAATAAATTTATCAGGGTGTGAAAATAACTACCAAAATTTGAGCTTCGCTCAACATATCCCTACAAAAGTTAAGCGATGAATATATTTGGTAATTGGGGAAATGCCCTGAGAAGAAATTCTCTATTAATAGTTTTATCAATTCTGTTACCAACATTTGGTATCAGTAATTCCGTAATAGCAGCAGAACAAGTTTATGCTTCCTATTCAGGGCTAGAAATTTCTATTCCTATTAAGGTTTTAGAAAGTTATGCTAAATATAGTATCATCGGTACAGATTTAGCTAATTATTATCAATATGTTCCCATCAAACAGTTAAATGAACTGAGAGAAATTCTGATTCAATCTCTAAAAATCAGCCCATCTGTTGCTGCTCAATTTTTAGATACTCAACAAGGAGAATTTATCTTACAAAGACTAGCCAAATTAATTAAAACATCATGGTCTACCAAGGAATCAAAATCTGACGCTTTACGCAGAGCTTTAATTGCTGCTGCTGCTGAACCAGAAGGAATAAATTTATTGAATTTATTACGTAAATATCCCCATAATAGTATTAGTATTGATATTATTTCTGGTATGCAGATTGCTAGGGAATTAAGGACAATGATCAATATGAATGAGCAAGCAATTGCTACTATTAAAAAGCAATCAAATTCAGAAACTGCTGCAATTTTATCAGAAAAATTGTTCCAATTTCCAAAATTAGCAACTCAAGGTAATTTACCCGTAAAAAAAGAAACTCTCACGTTCTTTGATTCCATTCGTAACCGTCATTTATCCACAGATATTTATATTCCCTATAGCCAGACAACTGTGCCAATAATTGTCATTTCCCATGGATTAGGTTTAGATAGCAGTAATTTTCATTATTTAGGAAATTATCTTGCTGAACATGGTTTTGCTGTTGTGATACCTAATCATCCTGGTAGTGATACTCAACAACTACAATCTTTAATTAAGGGTAATAATAATCTAGTTCCTGATGCTCATGAGTTCAAAGATAGACCTTTAGATATTAAGTATATTTTAGATCAATTAGAAGCCGATTATAAATTTCGGCATCGCCTGAATTTACAACAAGTGGGAATATTTGGTCAGTCATTAGGTGGTTATACAGCATTAGCTTTAGCGGGGGCAAAAATTAATTTTGAGCAATTGGAGAAAGACTGTCATGAAGTAAAATTACGCGATACTTGGAATATGTCTTTATTCTTACAATGTCGAGCATTAGAATTAGCAAAAAAGTCACAGCTAGAGGATAATTTACAAGACCATAGGATCAAAGCAGTGATCGCAGTTAATCCTATCACTAGTTCTATTTTCGGACAAGCTGGGTTAAGTCAAATTCACAGTCCAGTCATGATAGTTGGTAGTAGTGAGGATACAGTTGCACCAGCTTTATATGAGCAAATTTTACCATTTACTTGGATTACTCATCCTCAAAAATATTTAGTTATGTTAATAGGAGGTACTCACTTTTCCACCATTGGTAATAGCAACCCTGACAGTAAACAAATAGAACTATCTAAAGATATGGTAGGTGATACTTCCCAGGCATATCATTATATTAATTCTTTAAGTTTACCTTTCTTTCAAACCTATGTAGCCAATAAACCAGAATATCTTCCCTATCTTAATGCTGCTTATGCTCAAAGTATTTCTAGTCAGTCTCTTGGTTTAAATTTGGTTCAGTCTCTTGATCAAACGCAATTACCTCAAATTTTAGACAATCTCCCCCAAAAAAACAACACGGTAAAAAAAAACTTTCCTATCCCATAGTCAATTTTGGATTTTGGTTGCTGGGTATTGCTGTTTCCTTGCTGCATTTATTTACATTCATTTAAAACATCTTCTAAATATTGTTCTATTCCCTGACAATTTATGTAAAAATACAAAAGTTGCAAATATTAAATTTAAAATTGTGCAAGGTTTTCTGAATTTGAACAAACCATTTGACTGGACATCTCATGACTGTGTAGCTAAAGTCCGAAAACTCCTAAAAATTAAACGAGTTGGCCACGCAGGGACTTTAGATCCCGCCGCGACGGGAGTCTTACCCATAGCTTGCGGTAGGGCTACCAGATTATTACAATATTTACCAGGGGAAAAAGCTTATCAAGCTACTATTCGTTTAGGTATACGCACAACTACAGATGATTTACAAGGTGAAATTATTACCTCTGCACCTTGTCCGGGATTGGATATCGAAATTGTCAAAACTGCACTTTCCCAGTTTATTGGCAAAATTGAACAAATTCCCCCCAGTTACAGTGCCATTCAAGTAGAGGGAAAACGCTTGTATGATTTAGCTAGGAAAGGGGAAATTGTGGAAGTTCCAGTACGCACAGTCGAAGTATTAGAAATTCAAGTCTTAGACTGGAGAGATGGAGATTTCCCAGAGTTGGATGTGGCCATATCCTGTGGTGCGGGAACTTATATTCGAGCGATCGCCCGTGATTTAGGTATAATATTAAACACTAATGGTACTTTAGCCGCCTTAACACGCACGAAAAGCAGCAGTTTTCCCATATCAAACAGTATCACCCTCCCAGAGTTAGAAAGCCAAATTCATAGCGGTATATTTAAACCCATATCCTCAGATGTACCATTACAACATCTGCCAGTTATAGATTTACCACCAATATCCGCCAAAAAATGGTGTCAAGGTCAAAAAATCCCCCTCGAGTTATCTAATTCCCATAATTATCACCTGGTGCGAGTTTATGAAGCACAAAACCATTTTTTAGGTATCGCCAAATTAGAAAATAGCTTCTTAATTCCCCAGACGGTATTATCGGAAATTCAAAATTCAACCTGATTGACCAATCATAACTTTCGTAAAATCATCAAAGTTCCTGTCAAAAAACAATCATTGTCATCTAGACATTTTTAGTATATAGTTTAAATAAACATTTTCGATGGTTTATTTACACCGTTGTATACTAAGAATATTTGACTATATTTTTAGTAACTATAATTTTGATAACTCCGGAAAAACAAAACAACTTCTCATATTATTCCTAGTAGATAACTCTCTAAAAAGAATGTAACAAAATGTGTACATACGGAGAAAGTTATTAGAGCCTAAGCTTATGCTACTAACATCTGATACAGATTATTTCTGGCAGAGCGTTGCATAACAAGTCTACTAGGAACAAAATGGAATAATTAGGTTTTTGTGGGGTTATTTCCATAGAAATTTAAACGTGAACTAAACATTGTGGGGAGTCGGACGTTGAAAAAAGCAAAATTTTTATGTACGTTGTTACAGCTTAATTGGCTGCAAGTGGTCGGAACAACCCTCTTAAGTTATATGTGGTTGACCAACGCGATCGCACTTAGCCCAGCATCTGCGGCAGATCCAGTAGTTGATCAAACACAGAACAATCAGTCTATCACTAATCAAACTACCTTAGAAAACAATTTACCGGATCTACAAGAGGTAGTAGCGGAAAAAGCAGAACTAGGACAAACAGCAAAATCTATTATTGAACCAAAACAGCCCCAGATCACAGCCCAAAGCGAAACTCCTGCACCAACGGGGAACAGTTCTGGCGATGTTGATAAATTACGCCAAGATTTATTGATTGAACCCCTAGTTAAACCCGCGCCCGTGAAACGAATCTACCCACCTGGACTCAGCTTTGGCGCTCCCAGCGCTTTCGGGGCTGGTTGGGGTGACGCATTCATAGGAGCATCAGGGGCGACTGCCGGTAAAGCTAGAAATGGTGAAATAGACGGAAGTATAACCACAGGTTTTGGTTTGGGTGATGCCCAAAAACTCATTGGGTTGGAATTTTCCTACAACATAGGCAGCATCAAAAACTTTGGTGAGAATGGTACATTTGACCTCAAAGCCCATAGAGTCGTCTATGCTAAAGGCAACAATCAAGTAGCCGTTGCTGCTGGCTGGAAGACCTTTGCTCAGTATGGTAATGAGGGTGTTAGACCCTCCAGCGCCTATGGTGTGGTGACAACATACTCTCTCCTACAGCCTAACAACCTAGTCAATAGAATGCCCATCTCCTTTTCCGTAGGAGCAGGTGGTGGTGACTTCCGACAAGGTACTGACAGTATCGGTGTGTTGGCTGGAGTCGGTGTGCAAGTTCACCCCCAGATAGGTGTGGGTCTAGGTTGGAGTGGTGTAGGTTTAAACGTCGGGGTTTCCTTTGTCCCTGTGCCTACTATTCCCTTGACAATTAATGCCCAGGGTGCTGATCTGACAGATAATAGTCCAGGTGGTACTGTATTTGTTCTCAGTGTGGGCTATGGTTTCAATTTCTTACCTAAATAAACACTTCAATAGTTAAAGAATTACCATGTTAAAAATCAGAACTTTTCTTGTTGCCCTACTCGGTGTCAGTCCCCTACTTTTCCTGAGTTGGCAGCTACCAAACCAAGCTACAGTTTTACCCACAAATGATAATGAATCGGGGACTCTGAGTGAATATCCTACTCCCATAGCTCAAGCTTCACCACCATCAACCTTTGATTCACCCAGTAAAGGACCTGCTGGGTCGTTAAGCGGAGGTGCAACAACTGGTTCAAGTGCTACTGTTTTTTCACAACCAATCATCAATATCGCGCCACCAGTAGCTGCATCACCTAGTGTCAGTGTTTCTGTTAGTCCTGCTGGTGTGGTAAGTATTACGGTTACACCTGCGGCAACACTAGCGATAAATGTGGCTGCGGCTAATATAATTAGTGCTGCTGCTGGTGGTGCTGCTGCTGGAGGTGGTACTACTGGAGGTGGTACTACTGGAGGTGGTACTACTGGAGGTGGTACTACTGGAGGTGGTACTACTGGAGGTGGTACTACTGGAGGTGGTACTACTGAAGGTGGTACTACTGGAGGTGGTACTACTGGAGGTGGTGATCAAGGAACATCTACAGTTGTTGCCCTTGCTGTCAGTGCGGCAGAGGCCCCGGCGGCATTGGTACAACTTACCTCGGCTCTATCTGCCGCAGGTGCCTCTCCAACCTTAGTAAATACCCTCTTGGAAAATATTGCTGGTCTTTTAGTCAGTGCTGGACCTTCGGCTAAGTTACCACAAGGGCAATTAGTAGCCGGCACAAAGGCTCTCAAAAATAGTTTAACTATTGCCCAGACTAGCACAGCGCCAAATGTGGACATTAATAAACTCAACAATGCTATTAATGCCTATAACCAGATTATCCTGGAAAGCAGTCCGGTAGTTTTGCAAAAACTCGCACAGGACAAAGATTTCCTGGAAATTGGTCGAACACTAAAAACATTAAGATCTGCTCTGAAGTAAGCTTAAGCCTGATTACAGACTGACGAAAAATAACGGGGAGACGGAAGTTCTACTCCGTTATTTTTTGTAAATTTGAGAAAGTTTCACAAAAAAGTTAAGTTAAGAAAAAATAGCCCAAGGAAATGGGGAAATAAAAGTGAGTTCTGGATTTGATTACGATTTAGTGATTATCGGCGCTGGTGTGGGTGGACATGGTGCGGCCTTACACGCTATCAGTTGCGGTCAGAAAACAGCAATTATTGAAGCTGGAGATATGGGAGGAACTTGTGTCAACAGAGGTTGCATTCCTTCTAAAGCATTACTAGCGGCTTCAGGAAAGGTGAGAGAATTACGTAATGCCCACCACCTTAAGTCTTTGGGAATTCAAATTGGTAATGTCGAGTTTGATCGGCAAGCGATCGCCGATCATGCTCACAACCTTGTCTCCAAAATACAAGGAGATCTCACCAACAGCCTCAAACGCTTAGGAGTGGATATTATCCGGGGTAGAGGCAAAGTAGCAGGGACACAAAAAGTCACCGTTACCACAGATAAAGGTGACAAAACCATCACCGCCCAAAATATTATCCTCTCCCCCGGTTCTGTCCCCTTCGTTCCCCCAGGAATTGAGGTGGATGGCAAAACTGTCTTTACCAGCGACCAAGGCGTTAAATTAGAAACTCTCCCCAAATGGATAGCAATTATTGGTAGTGGTTACATCGGCTTAGAATTTTCTGATGTTTACTCCGCTTTAGGTTGTGAAATCACCTTAATTGAAGCCTTGAGCGAATTAATGCCAGGATTTGATCGGGATATTGCTAAATTGGCAGAACGGGTATTAATTACCCCCCGTGATATTGAAACCAAAGTCGGTATCTACGCCAAAAAAGTTATTCCTGGTTCACCAGTAGTAATTGAATTGGCAGACTTTGAAACCAAAAAAGATTTAGAAGTTTTGGAGGTTGACGCTTGTTTAGTGGCTACAGGTCGGGTCCCCGCCACTAAAAATCTTGGTCTAGAATCCGTTGGTGTGGAACTTGACCGCCGCAATTTCATTCCCGTTAATGACAATATGTCCGTATTATCGGGAGAGGAAGTAGTTCCCTATCTGTGGGCTATCGGTGATGCTACGGGAAAAATGATGTTAGCCCATGCTGCATCAGCCCAAGGTATTATTGCTGTGGAAAATATCCTCGGTCGTCAGAAAAAAGTTGACTATCGCAGTATCCCCGCCGCCGCTTTTACCCATCCAGAAGTTAGCTATGTAGGTTTAACAGAACCAGCAGCCGAGGCTTTAGGACTAACGGAAGGTTTTGAAATTGCCACTAGTAAAAGTTACTTTAAGGGTAATTCCAAGGCCTTAGCAGAAAAAGATGCTGAGGGTATGGCCAAGGTAATTTACCGTAAGGATACGGGCGAGGTTTTAGGTGTACATATCTTTGGTCCCCACGCCTCGGATTTAATTCACGAGGCCGCCACCGCCGTGGCTAACCGTCAATCTATCCAAAGTCTAGCTTACCTAGTTCACGCTCATCCCACACTTTCAGAAGTCTTAGATGAAGCTTACAAACGAGCGCTAGTTAGTTAATCAGTGGTTAGTGGTCAGTGGTCAGTGACCACTAACAACTAACAACTAACAACTGACAACTAATAACTAATAACTAATAACTAACAACTGACCACTAACAACTATGCAAATTCGTCGTCGTTCACCTAGTCCTATTATCAATGTTTCTGTAATCCAGTATCAAGCTGCTGTAAAAGATGCACAGCCAAATAATATTTTAGAAGAAATTGTTTGGCACAAAGAAACAGAAGTTGAACAACTCCGGGAAAGATTACCTTTGCGGGAATTGCAAACAAAAGCCCTGACAGCACCACCTGTGCTTGATTTCGTGGGTGCGTTGCGTCATGGCAAAACCAACCCAGCTTTAATAGCGGAAGTAAAAAAAGCTTCTCCCAGTAAAGGGGTATTTAGGGCAGATTTTGATCCAATAGCGATCGCTCAATCTTATCAAGCCGGTGGAGCTAGTTGTCTTTCTGTTCTTACTGATGTCAAATTTTTTCAAGGCAGTTTTGAAAACCTCTCTTTAGTCCGAAGCGCAGTAGATTTACCTTTACTATGTAAGGATTTTATCATCTATCCTTACCAAATGTATTGGGCGCGAATTCATGGTGCAGATGCAGTTTTATTAATAGCAGCCATTCTCAATGATCAAGATTTGCAATACTTTATTAAAATTGCTAATAACTTAAAAATGACAGCTTTAATAGAAGTACATAATTTGGCAGAATTAGATCGGGTCTTAGCTTTAGATGGAGTTTCCTTAGTGGGAATTAATAATCGCAACCTGGAAGATTTTTCCGTTGACTTGCAAACTACCTGTGAATTACTGACCGCCAGAGGTCAAGAGTTACAGTCAAAAAATATTCTCGTAGTTAGTGAATCAGGATTACATCACCCGGAGGATTTAAGTGTAGTAAAAAGAGCAGGGGTTTCCGCCGTACTGATTGGAGAATCACTGGTAAAACAAGCAAATCCTCAGTTAGCGATCGCTAATTTGTTTAAATAGGTTTGTAAAATAAAACCCTTTTTCCTCCCGGCTTATTTCCGGGATGATTTTTAAGGCTAACCTACTTAGGTAATCACAACCCGGTGGCCTAACTGCAATTATTTATTTCTTGTGTAACAATTAATTGGGGATTAGCTAAACTTTAACCAGTTAAAAATATAAAATCCCCAAATTGCAATTTTAGAATAAACTACATGGAGCCAATTCCTTTACCATCTCCTATCCATTACGAACTTATACTTCAACTTTTAGAAAAGCAAACCATGACTTCAGTAGGTAACAACCAAGACCTACGGAATCAAGTGAATCAACTGATTATCACCCTGAGAAAAGCTGCTGCTCAACAAAAGCGGCTAGAGGAAGCTTTTCAATCTTCCTCCATCGTCATTGATTATCGTTGGTCCATTAACCATTTACCAGATAAAGTTGATTGCTCCTGAGTAACGCATATTTCCTAACCCTGCTCTGAAACAGCAGGGTTTTTGCCGAGATTGAGTAGGTTGGGCTTAAAAATTGTCCTGATGACAGGGCAAAAGGCAGTGAGCAGAAGAGAAGAGGTTTTTAAGCAACTTTACTTTTTGTTACATACTGCGATTTTTTGACAATAAAATATCCAGTCGTCTGAATATATTAGGAAAGGTAGAGAAATTTTCAACTAGGATAAACACCATGGATAATAAATTGATGCTGATGATTCCTGGACCAACCCCAGTACCAGAAGCGGCCTTACTAGCATTAGCTAAACACCCCATTGGCCACCGTAGTGGGGAATTTAGCAGCATGATGGGAGAGGTGACAGAAAACCTCAAATGGTTACATCAAACCACAAGTGATGTCCTGATGTTAAATGTGAGTGGTACTGGTGCTGTAGAGGCGGGAATTATTAACTTTCTATCACCAGGCGATCGCATCTTAGTCGGATCAAATGGTAAATTCGGTGAACGTTGGGTAGAAGTTAGCCAAGCATTTGGTTTAAATGTAGAAGTAGTTACCGCAGAGTGGGGACAACCCTTAGACCCAGCCGAATTTGCGGCCAGACTCCAGGCTGATACCAACAAAGAAATCAAAGCTGTCATCATCACCCACAGCGAAACCTCAACTGGTGTCATTAATGACCTAGAAGCTATCAACCGCCACGTTAAAGAACATGGAGAGGCTTTAGTCATAGTTGATGCTGTCACCAGTTTAGGGGCTTATAACGTCCCTGTAGACGCTTGGGGTTTAGATGTAGTCGCTTCCGGTTCTCAAAAAGGCTACATGATTCCTCCCGGTTTAGGATTTGTTTCCGTTAGTCCTAAAGCCTGGGAAGCCTACAAAACCGCCAAATTGCCTAAGTATTATTTAGATTTAGGTAAATATCGCAAAGCTACTGCCAAAAATACCACTCCCTTTACCCCCCCAGTTAACTTAATGGTGGCACTACACACCACCCTGGGCATGATGAAGAAGGAGGGGTTGGAATCAATCTTTACCCGTCATCAACGCCAGAAAAATGCTACCCGTGCGGCAATGAAGGCCTTAAATCTAGCATTGTTTGCTGGTGACGAATGTGCTAGTCCTGCCATTACTGCTGTAGCTACTCCTGGCATAGAAACAGATAAAATTCGCTCTTTGATGAAAAAACAGTTTGATATTGCTTTAGCTGGCGGACAAGACCATTTGAGTAATAAAATTTTCCGTATTGGTCACTTGGGTTTTGTCAGCGATCGGGATATCCTTAGCTGTATTGCCTCTCTAGAAGTAGTCCTACCACAAGTTGGCCATGATAACTTCACTCCCGGTGCTGGGATAGCAGCAGCAGCCAAAGTTTTGGGACAGTAGTTATTAGTTGGATAATAGGTAATAGGTAATGGGTAATGGGTAATGGGTAAATTTTTCTCCCTTGCTCCCTACCTCTTCCCTATGCCGTTTCCAGCCAATCATAAATTTGTTCTAACTGTTCTAAAGTAATTAGCCCGTACTGCCAAAGAGTCATGGTTAAAGAACCAGGATCTTGCTCTCGATGACGTAATGCTACAGCTAAAGAATCCGTGGAAATTGCCAAATCTTCCTGAAGAAAATTAATCAGCCGTGAATATCTTGATGGTGTCATTTGCATCTCACCCCCTTGAGTAGAATTGATGATCATAGCTAGTTTGTTTATTGTCTGAGTATTGTAAGTAGTCGTACAAAATAAATTTCATAGTTAGGAGAGGGAACAGGGAACAGGTAAGGTTTACAGAGATTTTTTTCTTCAATAACTATGTGTAATTAATTTTGTCTGGGTACTTATAATCTGTATTTTATTTATCATCGGATTGTGGATTGTGGTGAATTGATTTCCCAGATAAATTTGCGGGTTGGTATATTTACTGCTCTATAAAACTTACCCAAAACTAGCCAAATATATACTTACCTAGACAGTGATGGTTTTGATGTTTACTTCCTGCTTCATCGTAGTCTCAAGATGGTTATTGAAAGGTTTACCTACTCCACAGGCTGACACGGTAGAGCTTACCGCCGTATCTGAACATTTTGGAATATCAATAATGAACTGAGTGATGCGTGCTACTTAAAGAAATTTAATTTATCCAGGTTTTAGGTTTATTTAGCCGGCTATGTAATAGTTTTTTTGAGAAAAGAATTTCCTATCACAATTAGACATTTCCGGGAATTAATGTAGAGACGTTCTATAGAACGTCTCTACAAGGGTTTTAGAAAACGCACATTTAATTTTCGGACAAGTCTATTAGATAAAAATTCAGAATAAAGATCTCTGCCATATCCACAGCATGGTGAGAAAATCCTGATTCTGTTTATGGAGAAGTCCCCAGATTTAAGAACTCAATTTTAACTTTATGGCCTGGTTGTAAACCTATTTCTGCGGCTCTTCCTGATCTGAGTTCGATCACGTTATCTATAGCTACATTTGGTCCATAAGTAGGACAGGGTTCTTGTTGACAAGGGGGAGCAGCAGCTTGGATATACTGAATGACACCTTTATAAATAAATACCATATCCAATGGCACAGGTACATTTTTCATCCAAAAATTTACGGATTGTGGAGAGGGAAAAACAAACAGCATTCCTCGACTAGCTGGTAAAGCGGGTCTATACATTAAACCCATTATTTGCTGTTCTGGTGTTTGTGCTACTTCTAGCTGAATTTTAGTATTTTGCCCAAAAGTAGCTTCAGCAGAAATTGGGAGATTTTGACCTAAAGTGACTGTTGTCTGGGGTGGAGAATCTGTGACTGGCGGGGATTTAGCTATGATGGGTAGTGAACAACCCATCAAGACACTAAGTAATATTAAACATAAACTGAACCAAGACATCATAAGTCATATCGGGGATAGGGAGGGGGGGGAAACAGTAATTTTACCCATGGACGTTTGTTAAATCAGCAATTAACTCATTGACTGGGGTTTAGATTTCGACTATTTTACTTAATTTATGCAAAATTGCCCACATATTTAGATTATATTTGTGATGATTTCTTGTTTTGTGGGTTTCACGAGTCTCTGAGTACGTATCCTACACCACGTACAGTTTGAATTAGACGTTTTTGGCCTTCTTCTTCCATTTTTAGACGTAGGTAACGAATATACACTTCAATCACATTAGACTCACCCATAAAGTCGTAACCCCAAACATTTTCTAAGATTTGTTCGCGGGTTAGGACTTCCCGGGGATGTTCCATGAGAAATTTTAACAGTTCAAATTCCTTCATGGTTAAATCAATGGCCTTATTGTTGTAAAGAGCGCGACGTGTTCCTATTTCTAAAACTAACTCCCCAAAGCGTAATTGTTCTGTGGTATCAACGTCAGCCTTGAGATAGAGACGAATCAGCTTTAAAAAATCTTCCGAACGATAGGGTTTAAGAATGTAATCATCAGCACCTGCATCTAAACAAGCTATGCGATCGTCTACAGTATCTCTAGCCATTAATACCAATACAGGAGAACGGTTACCAAGAGCACGGAGATTTTTGCATACGGATAGTCCTGAGTCTCCCACAAGCATTCTGTCTATAACAATTAAAGCGGGTTCTTTAGTGCGACAGTATTGCAATCCATGGGCTGCATCATGGGTAATAATTGCATCATAGCCGGCTTCTTGTAAATCAAAAGCTAATTGACTAGCTAAAGTTTCGTCTGGTTCAATTACCAAAACAAAAACGGCAGGATTCTGAGTAGCTATCATATCGGGTTGTGGGATTGGGGATTAGTAATTGAAAAAACCCTATCCTATGAGTTATGACTTGTTATCAAGTTACTGGTATTTCACAGAATACTAACTCAAGTGACTAATTTTCCTTTTATGAGTTATAAGCAACAAGATCCCCTACTCCTTCGATAAGTAGGGGATATGACTCTTTTAGGTTTTCAAAAAGATGACGTTTCAGGGGGGTGTCAAAAATGGTGTATGGCAGGAGACAAAGGGAAACACGGGCAATAGGGCAAGCATCTCGACTACGCTCGATAATCGGCAACGGGTAATAGGGAAGAGTGAAGAAGTTTTCAGAGATTTTACTTTTCTTCACACATTTTGGTTATTTCATGTTTATTTGCTGATCAGCAAACATAACACTAAGTGACAACTAACAATTAAGGTAATTCTACAGAATTAGGTTTAGCGATATGGGGTAAACCCCAACCTAGTTTTTCCCTCAGAACACGGAAAAATTCCGGTAACTGGAGACGAATAAACCGAGCACTATAGGGCGATCGCTCCAAATGTACCCTATCTTCCGTCAAAATATAACATCCAGCATTGCCATCTACCACCATCACCAACCGGGGAATATTAACAGGATAGATATTAATTGGTTCGCTATCAGGAAACACCAAAGCCCTAGAAGCCAGGGAATGGGGGCAAATGGGTACTAACTGTAATACAGGTACACCAGGGGTAATTACTGGACCCCCCGCGCTTAATGAGTAAGCTGTAGAACCTGTTGGGGTAGAAACAATAATTCCATCGGCTGCAATGTCCACTGGAGAATGTCTGCCCACGGCAATTTCAAAATGGCACATACAAGTTAAAGGTTCTCGATGTAACACCATTTCATTCAAGCACAGGGCTTCCCAGATGACTTCATCTTTTCGTAACACTTTGACGGTGAGCATAGCCCTATCTTCGATTTCATATTCACCCGCCATTGCCTGTTCTATGGCTGCGGGTAATAGATTGAGATAGGTTTCTGTCAAAAATCCCATGTGGCCAGTATTAACTGTGAGCATGGGGATACCACAGGGGGCAACTAGCCGAGATGCTGCTAATACTGTTCCATCTCCGCCCAGCACCACTGCAAACTTCATCTCCGAGTCAAAGCCAGGGGGCGTAAGACCTTCAATGGGTGTATGGAAGATAGGACTATCTGGTTGAGAATAGCCCAGAATACCACCGATACTAGCAGTGATACAGACATCCCAACCGGCAGCGGTGAGTTTGTCTTTTAATTCAATAGCGACGCTACTGGCTATTGGTTTAACGTCGTTGTAGATAATGCCTGCTTTCGGCACACTCAAATATCCAATTTTAACGGCTGCTTGCTATGTATCTTAATAGTTACACATTTTTGACAAATGTCATGGAATTTTGGATTTATGATTTTGGATTTTGGATTGACGATTTTTCCCTCCCCAAGGATTCCGAAGCTATAAGTGAGTGGACGTGAGATAACTAAAATGTGTGAAGAAAAGTAAAATCTTTGAGGGCAGGGGATTAAGGGACTTTGGAGGATTGTTTAAAGGGGGCTCTTTTGTTTTTTAGCTTTTTGATTTTAGCTTTTTCATAATCTAGCTCTTTGAGCTTCTTCATAATTCGGCTGAAATATTCTTGTAGATAAGCTTCTAGAGTGGTTGTTTCCTGTTTATCTAAGCCAAAAACTGTATATACTTCGTCCATTGCTTCAACATTGAGAGCTTTTCCACTAGCTAAAACTTCTGTAAAAGCTAATCTATCAGCTACATTCCATCCCCACTGAAAGAAGCGTAAACAACTTTGTACTGTTCGTAGTAAGCCGATGGGCATTCTGGTAACTTTTGCTTCTCTCTCTGATAAGCGTTCACAAAGGTTAATAATTTCCTCAGCACTCCAAGCCCGTGTTCCTACGACGGGAAAGGCTTGTTTTTCAGTTTCTGATACACTCAAAGCCCGAATGGCAAATTTAGCAATGTCCTGAGTGTCCATATAGGCAATAGGTGAGGATGTCCCTGTCACCCACACTGGTTGTTTTTCTAAAATAGGTATACCATATTGACCAATTAAGCCTTGCATAAAACCAGCTAAACGTAAAATTGTATAGTTTAAACCGGATTCTGCTAAAAATACTTCTGTACAGCGTTTAATTTCCATCAATGGTACATTTGGGTATTTATCGGCATCTAAAATGGAAAAGAAAATAAATCTTTCTACACCAGCGGCTTTAGCGGCTTGAATAAGTGATACTTTGCCATCCCAGTCTACCTGTTTAATAGTCAAAGAATCGGTGGGGCGGGATGTGGCGGCATCAATAACTGCGGTTACATCGCTGAATGCGGGGGGAAGAGTTTCTGGTTCACACAGGTCTCCTCTGACCAGTTCAGCGCCCCACTCTTTCAGAAAAGCGGCTTTTTTAGGACTACGAACTAGACAGCGAACCTTGTAGCCTTCATCAATTGCACGACGGGCCACTTGTCTTCCCAAGGTGCCAGTTGCACCAACTATTAATAATGTCATGGGGCTGGTTATATATTTTAATGTTTATGAAAAGAATTTTAACAGAATTATGTAAATAAAACTTTACATCTTTTTAATCTAAAGATTAGGAGTTCAGTAGGGGCGAACGGCCATTCGCCCGCACAGGAGTTCAGTGGTTGACGAAGACAGAAATTTCTGCTTCGGCTACGCCCCTTGCTTTGCTTTTGTGTCTCTACTCTTGTACGCCTTGAATTTTGAGTAACAAAGCGCCAAGTGCCCAACCTACGAAGATTAGACCGAAAGATAGCATAGCTGCATTTAATATCTCGCCGCCCATTTGCTGTAATTCTCCTTATTTTTTGTAAACTAGTTCTATAAGAACCCTGGAATTAGACCTTTATAAAAATTCTAAACCAATTTAGGGACGATAATTGAGGATGGGTGCAGAAATCCCATCCCCGTAATCAATGACAACTGATAACCGAGCTATGACTGATCAAAATAAACGTCCACGTTTGGCTCTGACGCTGGGAGATCCTGCTGGTATTGGTCCTGAAGTAATTTTAAAGGCTTTGGTAGATCCAGAAGTGACTCAAAATTGTGATCTAGTGGTGGTGGGCAGTAAAAACTTACTGGCGGAAACTTATGAAAATATCAGTAAAATTATTGATAATTCTCTGGCGTTGGCTAATCCTGCTAATTTGTCTATGATTGATGTTCCTAGTGCTGGTGACATGATTATAGGTGTGGGAAATGGAGCTAGTGGTGCGGCGAGTTTTGCTTATATGGAATCTGCTATATCTCGAACTTTAGCAGGTGAGTTTGATGGAATTGTTACTGGACCGATTGCTAAATCTGCTTGGAAATCCGCAGGTTATAATTATCCGGGACAAACGGAACTGTTGGCTGAAAAGGCTGGTACGGAAAGGTTTGGGATGTTATTTGTGGGGCGATCGCCTTTTACTGGTTGGACAATGCGGGCTTTACTTGCTACCACACATATTCCTTTATGTCAAGTATCTGCTACATTAACACCACAATTATTAACAAGAAAATTAGATTTGTTAGTAGAGTGTTTAGAAAATGATTTTGGGATTAAAAATGGGAGAATTGCGATCGCTGGTTTAAATCCCCACAGTGGGGAAATGGGACAATTAGGAACAGAAGAAATAGATTGGTTAATCCCTTGGTTGGAGTCAGAACGCCAAAAACGTCCCTATTTACAATTAGAAGGTCCTATTCCCCCGGATACAATGTGGGTGAAACCGGGTCAAGCTTGGTATGGTAATTCTGCGGTTAAAAATGCTGCTGATGCTTATTTAGCACTTTATCATGATCAAGGTTTAATTCCGGTGAAGTTGATGGCCTTTGATCGGGCTGTAAATACTACTATTGGTTTACCATTTGTGAGAACTTCCCCGGATCATGGAACTGCGTTTGATATTGCTGGGAAGGGTGTTGCTGATGGGACGAGTATGAAAGCAGCGATACAGTTGGCGGTGGAGTTGGTGAAACATAAGCATATAGGGTAATATTGGACTATATTACAACCTCTAATTATTCTAATTATGATTGATGATGCGATCGCTGTCGGCACTATTTTTCATGCTCCTTACCAATAGACATTTTCGGTAATTAAATGTGCATCTTTTAAAACTCTTGTAGAGACCTTGTATGCAACATCTCTACATTAATTTTCGGACGGGTCTATTAGTTAACTTGCATCTTCCAAGTATTTTAGACCCCATTGATACAAAGAACGCATTAATAAGTTATTCAAATTGGGAGGGGTGCTGATTTCTTTGAATGTATCCGTCATCAAGTTTTTAATGTTTTCTGAAGTTGTTGGTATATATACACCTGAAAAGTCATTATTAGCCCAGATATTACCGATTTTTGTTGAAGTTATAGATTCCCCTTTATGAATAATTTCGTTGCGCTTTGTTCTAATAGCCTTTAGCAATTTTGACCATTTATTGTCTTGGTTAATTTTTTTGTAAATACACCAACCTTGCATTAATTCTACTAGACTTGGTTCATCTTGATTACTTACTATCCAACCTTTAGCAGTCCAATTTTGGTCTTTTGATTGAATATATAATAACCGTTCTAAAATTTGCACAAACTGAATAAATGCAGTGGTGTAATTTTCTCGTTTTAGAGAAAGTTCTAAGATAATTGTTGATTCCCATAACTTGGTGATATCATCAGTTTGCATTTTTTGGAGTTTGGTTTTCCAATTTTCAATTTGTGCACAATCAACTACATTAGTAACATCATCATTATCTAACCATTTTCCTAATTTGCGGTAAAAATCATGATTAGATTCCCAATTATTGTATTTTGCTAAAAAACCAGCTAATTTATATAATACTGAATGACGATTTTCATGAACTTTTAGCCAAATTTGGGCCTCTGAAAAATCCCCTCTTTCCCAAGCTGATTTAATCTTGACTTTTTCTAACGCCCAAAAATATTCAGCCATAGAAATTAAACTGAAAGTTTGGGAATGATTAGCAGTAACTAAACCATTTTCTAAGGTAGTAAAAAACTCCTTTGGTTCATCGGGACTAGCATTAAATACTTGATATTGACGGACTAA
>JBJTTJ010000022.1:0-6376 GCA_046080125.1 Cuspidothrix sp. | reverse complement strand
TTGTACAAGTCCTTCAAACCGATAATATATATCAGCAGGATTGTTAACGCGAACAGTTGCTCCGGGTAGAATCATCATATTTACTCTTATTGGTTTCCTACTTAATAGCTTAATTGGTAATTGGTAATTGGTGATTGGTCATTGGTAACAGCTAATTGGTAACTGGTAACTTTTAAACCCAATACTTTTGCCGTTGACGATAATTAGCTACAGATTCTACTATGCCGATGGCAATAAAATTAGTGAGCATGGCCGAGCGTCCATAACTCATCCAAGGGAGGGGAATTCCCGCAACAGGTGCTAAACCAACGGTCATACCGACATTAACAATCAGTTGAAATACAATCATGGACAAAACGCCAATAGCTAATAATGAGCCAAAATTATCCTTAGCGGTTTGAGCTACATGAAGTAGACGTAAGCAGATTAAGAAAAAGACGGATAATAAAATTAAACAACCCACAAGACCAAATTCTTCAGCAACAGCAGAGAAAATAAAGTCTGTATGCTGTTCAGGGACGAAATTTAGCTGAGTCATGGGGCCTTTAAATAGACCCCAACCCCACACCTCACCGGCACCAATAGCAATACGAGATTGAATCAAGTGATAACCAGCGCCAAGGGGATCATGTTCTGGGTTGATAAATACACTCAGGCGGTTTTTTTGATATTCCTTTAATATATGATTCCAGGCGAAAATACCTAATTCACCACCCAACATATTCAGAGATAATGAACCAATAGCACCAATACCAAACCGCCTCCAGGGGAGAGTAAACCAACCGACTATTCCCATTGCTACTGCCCAGAGTAAACCTAATATGCTGAGTGATATATCTTTAGATATAATGATTGGTGTTGATAGTGGCCAAGAGATACTAAATAGAATTGCCGCTATGATCGGTGACATCATCAGTATTAACCAGCCGGGGTTGGCATTTGCCCAATACAACATTCCTAAAAATATTGCCCCAAACACCAGTGATGTAGCCAAATCTGGCTGTAAAAACACCAAAGCCCACGGGATAGCTGTAATAGCCAAAACACGGAGAAGACTATCTATAGTGGAGGCTGTGGACTTATGTAATAAAGCGGCTAAGGTGATGATTAATCCTATTTTAGCAAATTCTGAGGGTTGGACATTAAAACCAGCAATACTAATCCAACGCTGCGCGCCTTTGGCGCTAGTACCAGCAATCATCACTGCTATTAAACTAAAGTTGGTTAATCCATAGGTGAACCAATGCCACCGGATGAGATGTTCGTATCGGCAACGGGCTAAAAATAGGGCGATAGTTGTACCAATGGCAGCTATTAACCAGTGCCACCACCAGTCAGTGACAGGTTGCTTTAGTTCTGTACTCAAAATCATCAGTCCACCGAACATACTTACGGCAACTGGTAAAATAAATAATAGCCCATCCATTTGTTGCCAGGGCTTAAACCAAGATTGCCAGGGAATTTTAGGGAAGGAGCGTTTTAATAACATTGTGTGAGGAGGAAGTTGGGCAGAGGAGTAGGGGGGGAAATTTCTTGGTTTCTTGTTCTGAACCACTGTGTGGGCGAACGGCCGTTCGCCCCTTTTGAACTCCTAACCTTACTTATGTCAAAGCTGCAACTGATACTTTACCTGCTATATTGAGGGCGATCGCTGTCAGTGCTTTGGCTGCGGCTGAGTTAGGTTCACCAATTACTATGGGTATACCACTATCACCGCCAATTCTAGTAGAAATTTCCAAAGGTACACATCCCAATAGGGGTACTCCCAATTCTACGGCTGTTTTTGAACCACCACCTGAACCAAAAATGTCATATTGCTTATCTGGTTGATCTGGGGGGATAAAATAACTCATGTTTTCCACAATTCCCAACACTGGGACATTTAACTGTTGGAACATCCGCAATCCTTTGCGAGAGTCTAACAAGGCTACAGTTTGGGGTGTGGTGACAATTACCGCTCCTGCCATGGGTACGGCTTGGGTTAGGGTTAACTGAGCATCCCCAGTACCAGGGGGCATATCTACAATTAAATAATCTAGTTCCCCCCATTCAACTTGATAGAGAAACTGACGGATCACACCATTGAGCATGGGACCGCGCCAAATCACTGGCTGATCTCGATCAATTAAAAAGCCCATGGAGACTAGCTTAACACCATGATTAAATGCTGGTTCAAGGATGTCTCCTGCTGCTGTAGAACGGACGTTAATTTCGGATTCACTCAAACCCAACATCGTCGGATCATTTGGTCCGTAAATATCTGCGTCCAATAAACCGACTTTTGCCCCAGTTTGTGCTAAAGCAACAGCAATATTTACGGCTACTGTGCTTTTACCAACACCTCCTTTACCGCTAGAAACAGCAATAATATTTTTCACCCCAGGTACGCCATTGCGATCAGGTAAGCTTTTTTGTTGAGGTGTTTCTGCTGTTACTTCCACACTGATATCCGTAACACCGGGTAGTTTTTGAACAGCTTTTTTACAATCTTCGACGATAAATTCTCGTAGGGGACAAGCGGGAGTGGTTAACACCAAAGCGAAACTAACCTTACCACCGTCAATTTTAACGTTGCGAATCATATTTAGTTCTACCAGACTTTTGCGAAGTTCTGGATCTTCTACTGGTCGCAACACTTCCAGGACGGAGTGAGAATCTAGGAGATCATACATAGTGTGTTTACCGTTACCGCTTCTATAAAGCTGAAAAAATTTTTATTGAAACATACTAGAATCTTAACTTTATTGGGGCAATTGTTTAGTTGTCAGTTGTCAGTTGTCAGTGGTAAAGAATTTCCGATACTCTAAAAATCAAAGCAGCTACCATTGAGAGATTTTTTCCGAGGTAATACGGGATTTTCCACAGATTCTATTAGTGCTTTGGCTACTCGGTCTACATAGGGACGAGATAAAGACCATATTACGGGCGATAACCAACCGCGTAAAGTGACAGAATAAGACAAGTAAGATCCACAGAGGGTAGATTCTACTTGGTATGTAACTCTTTCCTCAATGCCGGGAATTGCTAAGATACGGATAGTTAAAATCTGTTTGGGATTAACTCGTTCGACAAAAATTTGAATGGGAATAGGCCAAAATCTTGTGACTGCTTGAAATATTAATCCGGGTTTGGGGACTAATCCTAATGGAACATTGGTACTTTTAAGGAGAGGATGCCAAGACACATCTGTTAAATCAACGACTTTTTGCCACAATTGATCTACAGATGCGGAACTAATCTCTCTATAGGTTCGCACTAAGGAGACGCAGAAGCGCCGATGTTGACGATAAATTAATTTAGATAACCAACTGGGCATGGTTTTGATCTGTTCCATACAATTTTGACAATGCTTTACATTGCTTTACATTTTGTTTGGTAACTATGGGGATTGAGAAAATTGTACTCAAACTCTTCCTTGTCAAAAAACCAGGGAGAAAATCTGTAACTAGAATAATAAGATTCTTTCTATGACTGTGAAAATGGGTCTTCAGATATGATATGTGTGAATTGGAGTAAATTCCGTGCCAATAGGAAAATTAGCAGACGTTTTGAACGGTTTTGTTCGGACGATAATTAAAAGGCTGTTTTGGCAAATTGAGCCGGATTTGTGACTCTGGCTGCTGACAAATTTTGACAAGAAAAATTTGTAATTGTTTGAAAATTGTAATTTTAGGTTCGGGAATCTATGTTAACCAACTCGCAAACCTCCACTATCACAAAGGAATCAGCTAATTTTCTCCCTGGTGTGAATGCCCAGTCCAGAGTAAGTCAGTTTATGCAAAATTTGCAAGATGAAATTACCACAGCCTTAGAAAAATTAGATGGTGTCGGGAAGTTTCAGGAAGATAGCTGGCGGCGACCAGAAGGAGGGGGTGGGAGATCGCGTGTGTTGCGAGATGGGAAAATCTTTGAACAGGCAGGTGTGAATTTTTCGGAGGTTTGGGGTTCTCACTTGCCTCCTTCTATTTTAGCCCAGCGCCCGGAGGCGGAGGGACATGGTTTTTATGCAACTGGTACTTCTTTGGTGTTGCACCCACGTAACCCCTATGTGCCTACAGTACATCTGAATTATCGCTATTTTGAAGCAGGTCCTGTGTGGTGGTTTGGTGGTGGTGCTGATTTAACACCTTATTATCCCTTTGCTGAAGATGCAGTACATTTTCATGAAACTTTAAAACAAGCTTGTGATCAACACCATCCTGAATATTATCCTGTGTTTAAACGCTGGTGTGATGAGTATTTTTATCTCAAACACCGGGGTGAAACACGGGGAATTGGTGGTTTATTTTTAGATTATCAAGATGGCCAAGGTACTATCTATCGTGGTCCAGATCCCAAGGGTGAGGCGGCTAATTATAGCAATCAAGTCGGGGCATTACAGCCACGGACATGGGAAGAATTATTCTCGTTAGTACAAGACTGTAGCAGAGCATTTTTACCGGCCTATACCCCCATTGTACAACGTCGGCATGATATGGAATATGGCGATCGCCAACGCAATTTCCAATTATACCGTCGTGGTAGATATGTAGAATTTAACCTGGTTTATGACCGAGGAACAATTTTTGGTCTCCAAACCAACGGTCGCACAGAATCAATTCTCATGTCTCTACCTCCTTTAGTCCGTTGGGAATATGGTTACCAACCAGAACCAAATTCCCCGGAAGCCGAGTTGTATGAGACTTTCCTCAAGCCTCAAGATTGGATTAACTGGAAACCAATTCAAGAATAGGCAAGAGTTAAGAGGCAAGAGGCACTCCCTCTCTCCGCTCTTGCTTATTCTCTATTCCCTGAAAATTTCTTAAAAACCCTACTGATAATTGATTAGCAAATATTAGCAAACCGATGTTACTTCAATGATTAATATAGAGCAAAAAACCTACACAACTCAAGACGGAGACACTATAATAATATTAACTCCGGCGGGTCGCTTGGATATTACTACTGCCTGGCAATTTCGACTAAAACTACAGGAATGCATTTCTAAACTTAGTCGTCATATTGTTGTCAATTTAGGCCAAGTAAATTTTATTGATAGTTCTGGACTGACTTCCTTAGTGGCTGGTATGCGTGATGCTGATAAGGTGAAGGGCAGTTTTCGTATTTGTAATATTCACCCAGAAGCCAAGCTTGTGTTTGAAGTTACAATGATGGATACAGTATTTGAGATCTTTGAAACTCAAGAAGAAGCTCTAGAAGGTGTACCTCGGAGTCTAAGTTCTTAATATAACTTGAACTATTTAGCCCTGATTAGTTCATACTAGAAAATAGAAATATGTCTTTACTAAAATTTTCTTTGTGAATAACGTCCGCACAGTATCTGATACAAAACGAACCTTTTACACTCTTCATACCAGGCCAATTAATACTATTTACCGCCGAGTAGTAGAAGAGTTGATGGTAGAGATGCACCTGCTATCAGTCAATGTAGATTTTAGCTACGATGCAATTTATGCACTGGGCGTTGTGACAACTTTTGACCGTTTTATGGAAGGCTACCAACCAGCAACGGATCAAGAGTCCATTTTTCGAGCAATTTGTCAAGCTGTGGAACAAGACCCCCAGCATTACCGACAAGATGCCTCTAGATTGAAAGCTTTAGCAGCTAGTCTACCAATTCAAGATTTAATTGCTGGCTTGAGTCAGAGCAGTTCCTTAAATCAAGATGCAAATTTACAAAACCGTCTGGAGGCGATTAAGTCCAATGCAAATTTTAAATATAGTCGCTTGTTTGGTGTAGGTTTGTTCGCATTATTGTTAGAATCTGATCCTGAATTTATCAAAGATGATAAACAACGGACTGAGACATTAAAAGCGATCGCCAACGGTTTACATCTTCCCGAAGACAAACTAATCAAGGATTTAGAACTTTATAGTTCTAACCTGGAAAAAATGGCACAAGCGTTAATTGTGATGGCGGATATACTATCTGCTGATCGGAAAAAACGTGAACAACGGCAACAGGAATTAAATACCTCTGCCAGTTAGCACCAAATCCCTGACTTCTTCTGTGAAGTTGGGGATTTTAAATTATCAAATCTACGCAAGAACCAAATAACCAACAAAATATCAACTCACAAACCCCTCAAGCCCTAATCACAGTAATTCTATATTGATTTTCTGTCATCACCACCTGCGTTGATAATCTTTCTTCCATTGGTAAGGCATTTTTCCGTCTATCAAACACAAATAACCAACCAAAATCTAAACCCAAACGCCCTAAATAAGATTCTAATTGTTCAATTCCATCAGCTTGAGGATCGCGTTTTTTATCCCGCCACACCTTTAACTCAATCCCTAAAATAACATCTTTATAACGCAGACATAAATCCATTCTGTCACTACCAATTGCATATTCCCTTTCTAAAACTCCCCC